>JACQRR010000109.1 GCA_016206365.1 Candidatus Roizmanbacteria bacterium
TAAAAATTAAAAGTAGCAGTCAAAAGTAAAAAGTATTTTCAATCTTTTATTTTGGACTTTTGACTTTGGACTTTTAACTTGAAAATATGGCCAAGAAAATAAAAACAATTATAAAACTAAATCTCCCAGCTGGTGAGGCAACTCCGGCGCCTCCGGTTGGACCAGCTCTTGGTCAGCATGGAGTCCCAATTATGGAGTTTATAAAAGAATATAATGCCAAAACTGTAAAACTTAAGGGTCAGGTTATTCCGGCTGTTATAACCGTTTTTGAAGACAGATCATTTACTTTTATCACCAAGCTTCCGCCGGTTGCCGCGATGATAAAAAAGAAAATATCGCTTCAAAAAGCATCCGGAAAACCAAATACTGAAAAAGTTGGGAAATTAAGTAAATCACAGTTAGAGGAGATTGCCAAAGAAAAACTTAACGATTTGAATACAGATTCTGTTGCTCAGGCTATGAAGATTATTACGGGAACAGCAAGAAGTATGGGAGTTGATACAGAAAGTTAAAAATTAATAGTTAAAAATTAAAAGTAGCAGTCAAAAGTAAAAAGTATTTTCAATCTTTTATTTTGGACTTTTGACTTTGGACTTTTAACTTAAAAATATGGGAAAAATCAGAACACGGATTATCGGTTTAGAGGATGTTGAGAAAAAACAAAAGGAAGAACAAAGAAGGCGCTCGGTTGAGAAAAAATCTACAAGAAAAGGAGAAAAACATAAAATCCGCGCTCAAGGGCTCAAAGGCGGCGAACGCATGGTGCAGGTCGAGGTGGGTGAAGAATCTATAGAGAAAATGGAAAAGGTCAAGAAACTTCTAGAATCCGCCTCCGCCAAGGCTATGGCGGACAAGGCGGAAAAGAAGAAAAAGGTAAAAGTCCATGTTCGAGGTGGAAATTATAAGAAGGCGAAGAAGGAGATAGATCAGTACAGTAAGAAGTTGGAAGTTGGAAGTTGGAAGTTGGAAGGAAAAAATAAACCTCAAACCTCAAACTTCAAACTTCTAACGCTACAAGAGGCAATAAAGCTTCTTAAAAAAGTAAGATATGCAAAATTCGATGAATCAGTAGAGCTACATCTTAAGGTCGAAAAAGAAGGATTAAAGGGTGAAATTGAACTACCACATTCAACTGGAAAGAGTATGCGTGTCAAGATCGTTGACGATAAAGTATTGGCTGAAATAGAGAAGGGAGAGGTTAATTTCGACCTTTTAATTACTCACCCCCAGTATATGCCTAGGCTTGCTAGATTTGCTAAAGTCTTAGGACCCAAGGGATTGATGCCCAACCCAAAAGCCGGTACAATTTCTGATAAACCTGAAGAAGTTGCCAAAAAATTTTCTAAAGGAACTCTTCGCTGGAAGACCGAAGCAGAAGCTCCTCTTATCCACCAGATGATCGGCAAAATTTCATTTGAGGATAAAGAACTTATAGATAACTCCTCGGCATTTTTATCAGCGGTGGGGAAAAACCATATCCAATCAGCTTACCTTAAAACAACTATGAGCCCGAGTGTGAAAATAGATGTCGAAAAAATTTAATGCCATCAGGCTGATTTTAAGAAAAATGAGAAAAATTTCGACTCTGTTTTTAATAGTTTTTTTTCTTCTTCATTTTACTGCTCCTTCAGTTTATGCTGATTTTTACCTTCCCCCTCCCCGTGGATTACAAGCATTCTTCACTGCACCGCCAAATTAACCATTTATCCAATGATTCGATTCATTGGAGTGAGAGGGGATCTTTATTCCATAGCTCCAAACGAAGCGGGGAGGAGGTTAAAGACTGTCGCTAAATACACTATACCATTAATTATAATCATGGCAATAACCCAAGCTGAGATGAATCTTAACAATTTTTTTAAGTAGTCATTACCCTGAAACAGCTTAAATTTGGTCTGATTAGTCAGAAGATAGGTAGAGGCAATAGATACGACTAAGACAATGAATAGATTAAAGAAGGACATGTATAGTCGACCGGTTGCGTAATTTAAATCGTACCGGGATAAAGATGTGTTAGTTGAAATAAATAAATCTAAATAATATTTTAAATCATAAAAGCGCGTTAAAAATAATGAAGATGTTAAAGAGGCTGGGAACGGGAAACAGATTCTTCCCGAGAAATGATTGCTCACACACCAAATTTCAGGATTGAGCAGTAAAGATATCAATAAATAAGCAATAAAAACCTTACCCGGAAATCTTTTCATAAAATTATTATAAACTAGAATATAATCTAACCCGAATTACGAAACTCGTCACAAAGCGTCATTCTGAACGATGATTTTTGAAGTGAAGAATCTAGCGTTAGCGTAATTTAGATTATTAGAAACGCTTCGCTAGATCCTTCGCTAATCGCTCAGGATGACTATAGGTTTTTAGTTTCGTAATTCACGTTAATCTAAGTTATTATAAATAAATGAGCATTAAAAAATTTGTTGCTTTATCCCTAACTCTGGTCTTATTTCATAATTTCGTTATTCCATTTGCCTATGCCAATGGTTTATATTTAGCGCCTCCAGCAGCCTTCTTTTATTTTTTGATATTAATAACATATGGAATATTTTCCCCGGCAGTATTAATTTACCTTCTGCCTATTACGCTTGGTATTCTTTTTGAAAGAACTTATATTCTGACTAGGAGTTTTGCAGTTACAGTTTGTTTAATTGTTTTTATTGGCCCTTTATTTTCTTGGTTCTCAATAGGATCAGGAAGTAGTATTTTTGCTTCTTATTATTTATTTTTTGTAACAATCTTTTTATTATTTACTTTTCTTATTACAATAATGAGTTTTTTATTCTCTAGCTTAGGAAATAAAATTGCCATAGTTAGAAATTTGCAGTTTAGAATAAATGGATTATCCTCCAGATTCAAGATTGGTCTTATTTTATTAAGCTATTTACTGACTATACTTCTGATTTTTATTAGCAATGAAATTCCGCTGTTATTATCTAAAAGTTCAATGTTTGTTTATCCTTTTATTACTTATCTTATTTTTTTTCTATTTATTTTTGATAGAGTGTTTTTTTGTATTCTTTA
>JACQRR010000009.1 GCA_016206365.1 Candidatus Roizmanbacteria bacterium
AGTTTGTTCATACTGGAGATGTACTATTAAATTATAGTATTTATTATATCTTATTATTTTGAATTGTAAAGGGGAAAAAGTGAAAGTGGTGTAGGGAGGTCAGCACATGGTATACAGTTTTCAGATAGAAAGCGATATGTAAACTACCGGCAGAAATGTCTAGAATTATTCGGTCAGGACTATTACAAGTTGAAAGACCGAATATATGAAAACTGGAATCCATTTAGAATACAGGGAGCTTAGGAGTATTTCTCCCCAAGCAGCCCGTCAGGCAATACTACAAATTCTCTCATCAAACAAAGGAAATATATCAAGTACCGCCCGTATTCTTCACACAACCAGAAAAACTATCTACAAAGCTTTGAGGAAGAAAAAGGAAGGGCAACTTGATGACGTATCAACCGCCCCCAACAAAGTTGCCAACAAAACCGCACTCAACATCGAGGAAAAGGTTGTTAAGTTAAAGGAAAAAACAAATTACGGTCCTTTGAGGCTTAAAGATGAAATGATTGCAACATATGGGATATCTGTCTCTCACCATACGATCAGAAATATTGTCAGAAGAAACAGAAAAAACATTAAGAAAAAAGAGGTTAAAAGAACAAGAAAATCATCCCGACCATTTGTTGACTGGTACAGTTCATCAGCCTTTGAGATAGTACAGATAGATTTAAAGTATATTATTGATCAGAAGGCATTATCCGCTTCCCAGATTACCCATATCATCAAATACAATCTTCCCCTTTACCAGTGGGGGGCGGTTGATGTCAACAGTAGGTTTAAAATGATTGCTTATTCTAAGGAAAAGTCATGGACCAACGGATTAACCTGGTTTCTTTGGGTTACCTGCTGGCTTAGGTCACACGGGGTAACAGCTCGTATTGTCTATACAGTAGATCATGGAGTTGAGTTTGGGGGTGACTGCTGGTACAAAATTGTGGAGTTAAGAAAACTCTTGGGAGGCTTTGGCTGTTTTGTTATTCAAAACAGAAAAAAACATCCAGAGGAGAATGCTCATCTTGAAAGATCTCACAAAACAGACGACGATGAGTTTTACATTCCTCGTATCCACACCATTACAACACAAGACCAGTTTTACAGGGAAGCCATGAACTATCTCTACTACTACAACTGTGTTAGAAAACATTCATCCTTAGGCAGAATTCCTCCCTACTCTTATTTGATAAAGACAGGAATCGTAGTTGATGATACAATTAAATACGTTCCACCGATTTTTCTTGACAAAGTTTCTGCAAAATTAGGAGCTTGGAGTGGATACCATGTCCTGGCTCAGTACCTAAAAATCTATTTCCTCATTACACTTTAAAGGTGCAATATAGATTGTCAAATGTTCGTAAACCTGCATTATGATAAATAACTATTAATGTTTCTGTTAACATTTTTTTCCCTAGAAATTAAACCCGTTTTCTTGATTATTATCTTATAGTATGTTAAAATTGAGATTAAATTCATTAATTCATAACTATGGTTGAAACTAGGGTGGATAAAAGGATTGATATCTTGCAACAAGATTTAGATAACAGGGCAATGTTTCTAAAAAGTATAGCTCCGGGTGTTATTCATTTTGCTAATCCAACAATACTCATCCAAATTGGAACCCTCAGACAAAAAGCGCTTAGTTCTTACCTCGTCGTCGAATCTTTGTTAATGGCTAGTCTTAGGAAAGCTGGAGCCATAAATCAGGAAGAAATCGAGGAAGTCAATAATGCCAGAGCCGGTAAAACTAGAAATGAAATTCTGCAGGAAATAACCGCAAGGCAACATGCAAATGTCGAACCCCCTGACCTTGAATTGATTGTCCGCGGTGGTAAAGTCTCGTTCAGACAAGCAAAACCTACGGAAAAAGTGATTTCTGCAGTTAAAATAGAGCCAGAACCACTCAGACTAGCGGCTAGACCAAAAGAGCCCGTAGCTGCTGAGACTCCTATTCTAGAGCCGGCTCCATCCCTACTAGAGTTAATTCCAAGAAAAGAAGGCGAGAGACGTGGAAGAGTAAAAGTTGGCGATGTTGAGGTTAAATTGAGGCAAACTCATATCAATCTGCTTGCAGCCATTGTCAAACTCCAAATGGATAACAAAGCTCCAACCAGAAAGGCTATTGCTGAAATTTTATCGGATTCACCGAAAATAGTTACACCAAATATAGTTACACAAGAATATACCAGAATAAGAAATGTGTTTATAAATGCGGGTTTTCAACCTCCTCTGGTACCAGCCGCAAGAGGTACATATCGTTTAATTATGGATCAGACACTGCAACCTTTGGAAAGGCAAGATATAGAAAACCCCCCACAAGAAGCTCCACCCACTAGACTAATTGAAGAACCTGTTGGGGCTAAATTAACTGTCCCGTTTCCAACCGATGTGGCTCCAGCATCTGCAGTTGCTTCGCCTTCAACTGCTTCAAATGCACGACCACCAGAAACGAACCTTACTCCAAGTTTGAGAGAAGCACTTCCAGATAAACCGGTTGCAAAAACACGAGAACAAGAAATAAAAGATAAACTTGCGCTGTTTAGAAAAAAAATTCTCGAGGTAGAAATTCAAGCACAAATTAATTTTGTGATTAAAACTTTATTAACAGACGGATTTCAAGTACAAAGCATAAGCGGGATGTCGTATAGCGGTAATACTCTAACCCGTTTTTTTAATTCTTTAAAAGAAATGGAAATTGAACGATCAATAGCGCGGGGTTATATCAAGCCTGTAAAGTCCGGAGGTCAAAATGTTTTTTCCTTGCTAGATATTGTAATGTTACGCTGCACTAAAATAATCAGAGGAGGATTAGAACCAAAACAAATAAAAATTTTAAGAGAAGTTGCAGAATACCTTTTATCAGAAGAATTAAACAAAAGGATAGTTACTCAACAATCTCAATCCTAACAGTTTTATACTGTTAAGGTTTGTTTAATGCTGTACTTGATAGGTGTAAGGCTGTACCTGTTTTTCGTCACAATTCTGTTTTAATTTTTTATTGCTCGGGGACATAGATTTGAACCACAATACCAACATTCAGAGCGTCTTGTCATACCCGCCTGCTAGCGCCTAAGCTGGGAGACTTGGATTCGAACCAAGATAAACGGGTTCAGAGCCCGTTGTCCTACCGTTAGACGATCTCCCAACTTAAACGCCAGCGATGGCGGGCAAGCCCGCCTGCAACGCTTGCGCTAGCTTAGCGGGCAGGGCCATTAGCCGACCGGGCATAAATAATCCTACCCATATTGTACCAACTAAACTGTGATATTAAATCAGTCTTTAACAAGTTAGCTCTAATTCAACAAAATGAATGGAGAATTAATTGATTGGATTGTAGCACTGATAGCCTGAAGGCCTACACAGCCAACCAGGATAAGGATCGGTATTAGTGCAGTACTGACAGTTATTTGATTGGCATTCATTGCTGGATGAACAAGAAGAAAAATTAGGCTTTTTTGTCGAGTAAGAACCCTGGGAGTAATAAGTAGACTGGGTATAATAATTTGGTTGAGAATAGTAAGCTGACTGATTGTAATAGCCAGATTGGGTATAGTAAGATTGCTGAGAGTAATATGAAGATTGGCTATAGCCACCAGCATAAGAAGATTGGGAATAATAGCTCGATTGGGAATATCTTCGAGGAGTTGGAGTCGGAGTAATGTGTCTTCGTCTACGTCTTTCTGCCGCCTCTCTCTTTAAGTTAAATAGAATGTTATCACTTTGTAATTTACTATTGACATAGAAAACGGTTAGAAATAAGGCGAAATTTAATAACAATAAAAGCATGATCGGCCCGCTGATAAAAGAATTTCTCGCCTGTTTGGACATTATGAACTTTTTAATTCTTTTCAGCATAATTAATTATAAACTAAACTAATTAATTTAGTTTGTCAAGAGGCATTTTTTAAATGTAGTGTAGGGAGGTCAGCACATGGTATACAGTTTTCAGATAGAAAGCGATATGTAAACTACCGGCAGAAATGTCTAGAATTATTCGGTCAGGAC
>JACQRR010000110.1 GCA_016206365.1 Candidatus Roizmanbacteria bacterium
GGTATGAAAAATATAAAGATAAAGGATTCATCGTCGTTGGAGTTCATACTCCGGAGTTTGAGTTTGAGAAAAAGACAGAAAATGTGCAAGGCGCAATAAATCAATATAATATTCATTATCCTGTGCCGCAAGACAACGATTACAAAACCTGGTTTGCCTACAATAATCACTACTGGCCGGCAAAGTATCTGATCGACGTCAAAGGAAATATTCGCTACACACATTTTGGCGAGGGGGAATACGAAGAAACAGAAAAAAATATTCAAACTCTTTTAAAAGAAGCAGGCAATCGAGTAAAAGAAAATATGGTTGATCTGGAAGAGCAAACTCCTCGAGTTCGGCTCACTCCCGAAACCTATCTTGGTTTAGCCAGAATGGAACGGTTGGCTTCAGCTGAAGAACCGTCGATTAGCGAGGAAACGTATACGACGCCAGAATTGCTTCCCAGGGATTTTTTTGCTTTGGGAGGCGTCTGGAATATACAGGATGAATTTAGTTCGGCCAAAAAAGGCTCGGTCTTAGAGTTGAGATTTTATGCTAACAAAGTTTTCTTAGTTATTACTCCTCAGGACATGTCTGACAAGATCAAAGTTTATTTAGACGGAAAATTAGCCGACGCCTCCAATGTCGGTAAGGATGTCCAAGACGGTTATGTCGTTTTCAACAAAAATAATCCAAATAGCTTATATAATTTAATTGATTTAGGAGAAAGCGCTGGTGAACATCTTCTTCGGTTGGAGTTTGAAACCGAGGAAACAAAAATTTTTGCTTTTACTTTTGGTTGATTTCAAGGACTAATTCTTTTGCTTCGCGAAGAATTTGTAAAAGTTTTTTGTCTTGCAATCTTTTTTCTGTCCAAGGAATAAAGTGAATATTTTTGGGTACACTACTTTCTAGATTTTTATCTTTATACTGAAGTTTGTAGATTATCATCTGTAAGGCCGCCTCAAGTCGATCAATTTGTTTTATTAATTGGGCTTCTTTAGATTTGCCATCTTCATACTCTTTCCACAAATTTACGTATTCCTTTCCGTTTGGTATTTTGGAAAATAATTCAATTATTGCTTTTAATTCCCATTCAAATTTTACTTTTTTGTGAATAAAATCTCTTGGAGTAGCATCTCCTATATAGATTTCACCGAGTTCATGAACGAGGACCATCTTCAAGAGTTTGCACATATCAAGCGATTCATAATAGCTATCAGCAATAATAAGAGTAAGTATTGCCGAGCCAAACAAATGATCTGCGACGCTTTCGCATTTATCCTCCGGAATTTTTCTTTGAAGCCAACCTTGTCGAAAGAGCTGCTTAAGGTGATTTAATTCAAAATAAAATTCAATAATAGGATCGACTTTTTTCCCTTGCAGTAGCAGCGCCGGATTTCTATTTTTCGTTTTCATCCGTTAATATCTTATCATATTAATTGTGAGATAATGCTGCTATGAAATATCCCAAAATATTAGAGCTAGGAGCTACTCCAATTTTAGACATTTTTAAACACGATGTAATAGTCGAGGAGAAAGTCGACGGTTCCCTTTTCCGCTTTGGAAAAACAAAAAAAGGAGAGTTTTTCATGGGTAGTAAATCTGTGGATATCTATGAAGAAAACATTCCTAAAATGTTTAAGAAAGCTTGTGACAATGTTTTGTCGCTAAAGCATAAAATTCCAAACGGATATATATTTTTTTGTGAATATCTGGAAAAACCAAAACATAACGTTTTGGTCTACGAAAGGATTCCTAAAAATAATCTAATGCTTTTTGAGCTTTGGGATGGAGAAAAATTTAATTTTACGGCAAGAGATAAATGGGCTAAAGACTTTGAAATTGAGGCAAGCCTAGTTTTATTTAAGGGAATAATAAAATCAGTTGATGATATAGAACATCTTTTAATAAAGGAGAGTTGTTTAGGAAAAGAAAAAGTCGAGGGTCTGATTGTGAAAAACTATCGCGATTTTTATCTTCTTGGAGGTAAAGCTCAACCAATGTTTGGTAAATATGTAAGAGAGCAGTTTAAAGAAAGACACGCTACCGAGTGGAAGACCAAAACAACAAAAGGCAAACTAGAATCCTATATCGAAAGTTTTAAAAATGAAAACCGTTGGATGAAGGCAATATTTCATCTACGAGATGAACAACAACTAGATTTTGACCCTCGCGATATTGGAAAGTTGTTAAAAGAGATAGAAGGAGATATCAAAGA
>JACQRR010000119.1 GCA_016206365.1 Candidatus Roizmanbacteria bacterium
AAGAAACATCAACTACCTACAAAACCCAATGAAAGCAGAGACGCCAACCGAGCGGCAAAAATATATGAACATAAGAAGCGAGCTTTTCAACAGAGCCGTAAGAGAAGACAAGACCGCCAAACAAGTCCTCTCATCGCTGTCGACCTCGAGACTCGAACAAGTGCAGAGAAGAGAAGAGTTCATAAAATCAATTTCTCAGACTGTACCTGTCACCCACGTAGTCTCAGTCAAAGTCAAGTTACCACGGGATAAAGTTCAGTCCATAACCTCGTCTGTCTTTAACGCCGTATCCTCAAGCAGTCAATTCGTCACAAATATTGCCCAAAATACCAACCTTCAGTCTAGTCAAGTAAAGACTGTTTTAAACTCGCTGGCACAAAATATAAGCCAACCTGCACAAACGATAGTAGACAAGATCTCTCAGAAAACAGGCGTCGAGAAGGAAAAGATAACCCAGGTTATCCAGTCTTTACACAATGCCGTTTTCTTTAACCCAGTTGCAGCCAGCAGTCAATTTGTGACTAATGTTGCTCAAAATACAAAACTACAAAATACCCAGGTTAAATCTGTTCTAAAGTCGCTTAATCAAAATATGAGTCAACCAGCAGACACAATTCCAAGTAAAGTCTCCCAAGAAACAGGTATCGAAAAAGAAAAGGTAACTCATATTATCCAGGCTTATTATAAGACTGTGGAGAAAAACAAAGAACTCGCTAAACAGGTTGCCCAAGAACAGAATATAAAAGAAGAGCAGGTAGAAAAAATACTCACCGAACAACTTCCAGTCATTGCCCAACCAGAAAAGCAAATCGAAAAAACTATCTCAATTCCACCCTCTGTCTCCTTAGACGAATATGAGCAGGTCAAGAAAATGTGGAAAGATCAGTATGAGCGAGGTGAGGTGCCTATTTCGGATCTCATTAAATCTCGAGACGACTGGATCGACCAAGATACTGTCTTTATTACCAATACCCTAAATAAATTAGTCTCTGACTCTCCGGAACTCAAACAAGAAGGACTAGACGATCTGGGATACATCCTTCCCATATTCCTCATCAACAATCTCAAAGGTGATGAACTTCTTGTCTATCTTAAGGCCAAACTCGAAGCGGCTAAAGAGGTGCAAGAGTTGAAAGAAAAAGAGAAAGAGGTTGAAGAAAAAGTCAAAGAAGAGAAAGTTGAGGAGTTTGTTGAGGTTGAGAAACCAAAAGCCGAAGAGAAAGAAAAAGTCATGGAAATGAAAGAAGAACTCGAAGATAAACAAGCTACTGAGACTAAAGAAGACAAGAGTAAGACGCTTGGAGAAACCGAGAAGCAGGCAAAAGAAAAAGAAGAAGAGTTTGCAAAGGTTGAGAAACCCAAGATCAAAGATGAAGAAAAAGTCATGGAGGCGCAAGAGAAACCTGAGGAAAAACAAGTTGCCGAGAATGCGGAGGGAGAAAAGACAGACAACGATGATAGTAGAGATTAACGACGCGATGGTATACTATAAACATGAAAAATCCGCAAAAACTTCCCCGCCGATTATATCGATTTTTTTGGGATGTCAGCGCTGAAACAATTGATCCAAAAAAAAATTCGCAATACGTAATCGAGAGAATTTTAGAATTTGGTGACGCCAAGGCATTGCGCTGGATTCAAGACAATTTTGCTAAAAAAATTCTTAAAGAAATCGTCAAAAAAAATAAGAGAATTAGCAAAAAAACTGCAAATTATTTTTCCTTAATTTATCACATTCCCAAAACAGAAATTACATGTTTACAAGAGGGCTTTCGCAACAAACACAGAAGAATCTGGAAATTTTAGGAAATGTTTCTTTCGTGTCGCTATATTATCTCGCAGGTGGTACCAGTCTCTCACTACATTATGGCCATCGTTTTTCTTACGACCTTGATTTTTTTAGTCAGAAACCTGTAAAGTCAATCATGATCAGCTCTCAATTAAAAAATAAAGGGAAATTAGAGATTTTTCAAAATGATGAAGGTACATTTAATGGACAATTAAATGATGTGAAGTTAAGTTTTTTTATATACCCGTATAAGGTACTCAACAAATTCGAATCTTTCAAGAATATCAAGGTTGCAAGCATTGATGACATCGCCTGCATGAAAATTGAAGCCATCTCCTCGAGAGGAACTAAAAGAGATTTTGTCGATCTTTTTTGGATTTGTAAAAACGGTAGGCCTTTGACAAAAATTTTGAATCTATTTGAAAAAAAATATTCCGGCGTTAAATATAATAACGTACATCTCTTAAAAAGTTTCGTCTATTTTGATGACGCTGAAAAAGATACCATGCCTAAAATGCTGCAAAAAATCTCCTGGGAAGAGGTAAAAAAATTTTTTAAAAAACAAACCATTCTTTTGGCCAAAAAATATCTTTAGGAAAAGTGATAAATTTGCAAAATTATAATTTTTAAGTATATAATACAGTATGAATGATCAAGAAGCTGAACCCAGACCGCCAGAACGACTTTCCTATAAACCTTTAATGGCTCTTCAATCTCGTATGCTTCTTGCCGCCAGCGACCTTCCCAAGAATATCGGAGTCATCGATCCCGCAAATAGATCAGTCCCCAAATTTACAAAAGATGGCTTGACCAACTTTGAAAAACACGATTATTCTCTTTTTAACAATGCTTCTTCAAAAGAAAGGAGACGGCAAGCTGGGGTGAAGCGAGAAGAACTGGACGCAAAGGTTACAGAATGGGCTAATGTTTGCGTTGGATTACTTAAAAACGATCCTCGTGCCGAAAATCTCTCCCGTTTATTAGGTGGTGATCCCAAAAGCGTCAATACCGAAAGTATGGTTAAATTCTATAACCACTATTTTACAGGAGACAATAAAACTTCTGATTTAAAACGATTTGTGGCTGATGCGGTGAATCGTTATGTTACCGATGATAAAGTTGACGTTGAAGCATTACGCCATGATCTAGGATCGATAGAGTGGTTTGCTCATGTTTTTGGCACCAATTCCGCCGAGATCGTCACTCAACTTATAGATGCAGAAGTCCAACTGTTAACCTCACCGCAAACTTTTGTTGAACAAGCTAACCAAAATAGAAATGTTTTGACTCCTGATGACGATCGATTACTAACCTTCCTCTGGGACAATCGTCCAACCGTCCAACCAACTCCAGAGCCATCCCCCAAACCAGTAAAACCAAAACCCACCGGCCCTGTTCCACCCGTCGAACCAGGCAAACCGGATAAACCGGCTGAAAAACCGACACCTTTGGAAGCCGGTAAAACATATTCTTTAACTGACATTTTTAGGATGGTCAAAGATCCTGTGCCAACTAATCATGATTACTTCGTTGAAAATCCACTGTTAGATTTACCGTTAACCCAGCAACAGCTGGAAAGTCTTAAAACAAAAGAGCCATTTTTTGTCGATTGGGGTAAGGATATGATCGCAGCTAATCCTCGCGTAATACCTTGGGATAAATTTGAAAATGATCCTCGCTTTAACAATACAGAAGCTTTAACAGAAAAAGATTCCGGAACTCTTGCTCTGGCTGCAGTTTCATCGGGTACACCTGAAAAACAAGCTGCTCTTTATAGAACTATGGCGAATGCAGTATTAGATTTTCACTCGCAAAATCAACCTTGGCTTAATGAATGGCTCCAAGCTCAAAAAGCACAGATACCTAATAAACCAAGGGGTACTGCTCCAATAATTTTCTTTGTTAGGAACGACTTAGAGAGGGATCGCCAACAAAAAAATCCCGAACAAAGGCTATTATCGTATGATTCTAAAGGTAGAGTCGATGAAACTAAATTTCATGAACTTTGGTGGCAGCGGCTTGGAGAATTAAAACAAATCTTTAGTCAGCCAAATCCTCAACTCCAACCTCACCACATCCGTTGGTTAGAATTTCTTTCTCACTCAATAAAAGTTGGCGACCTATTAAAATTAATTAAATCCCAACAACCCGCTTCTCCAAAACCGGCAGACACCTCACCTGATGTAGCAAGACTTTGGGAGCAAGTCCCTAAACCTCCTCACCCTGTTAAAATTAAAGAAGGTAAAGTAGAAAAAGATGAAAAAGAACAAGTAGCAAGAGAATTAGCAGAAGTTCATCTTTTGTGGGGAACAAAAGAACATCCTTTAGTAACTGAAAACCGTTGGGCTGACGGTAGACAAGAAAAAGTTAGAGTTCATAGACCAGAGCGACCCTATCACATTCCAGCTTTTATATATTTTGATGAAGATGTCAGTCCAGAGCAAAGAGCATTTATACAACGAAGTCTGCCAGAAATTTTTAAACAATTAAGCGTTCCGAATCAAATGGTTGCTTTTGCCGGTGAATCAGGAGCAAAATTAACTTCTAATGCAACTCGAAGGCAAAGAACAGGAGATCGGCTTCAGTTTGATTCGGATCACATAATTAGAACCATGACTACAGACTCCAGCCAAATTGATCGACCGCATCATAGCATTGTTTTTACTAACAAAGATCTCTATTCTCAAAATACCAACTTTGTTGTTGGGGCTGCTTTACCCGATTTAGGAACTGTAATCTCGTTGACTAGAATCTGGAATGGCGTTCGAGACCAAAAACTACGTGATGAGGTAATCAGAACAGAAATTGCTCACGAAATAGGTCACGTCTACAACTTACCATCTACTCGAAGAGGGACTGATAAACTAGAACAATCGCTTGGCAATCACTGTCGAAGTGAGGGATGTTGTATGAAACAAGGTCTAAATGTTCCAGGCGATTTCATCAATATTACCCGAAATAGATTAAACTTTCTTAACGATCAATTTTATTGTGGAGAATGTAAGAGAGACTTGGCTGCGAAATTCCAAAGAACTGAAAAAGACGATGTGCCGGCTGGAACACATAAATAAACCTGGATCATTTATTTCTATCTCGCCAAAGAAGATATATAAGATATCCAACTGTTAAAAAAGTCAAAGCCATAAAAATCTTAGTGCTTACTTCGAGATTCATTTTGCTTTCTATAAATAAGATAAATTCCTAACACAAAAAGTGTGATTAAAAACAACTGGAACCAGAATGCAAATTCATTTGCGGGTTTCATTTCTTAAGCATCTTAAAACTAACAAAATAAAATAATGAAATAACAATTA
>JACQRR010000108.1 GCA_016206365.1 Candidatus Roizmanbacteria bacterium
TATTAACTTATTATCTTTAAGTTTCGCCGAATCTATACAGGCAGGTATTTCACGTAACAATCTATCTTTTTCATCTTCTTCTATACTGTCATAGAAAATTCCGACCCCATCATAAATCCTCAAATCGTCTAGGGAAAATCGGCTCCCCTCCTTGAAAAAAAATGCCCGATAATATGGTGAAGAGAACCAATAAGCGGTGTTGTTTTTATTATAAGGGTCAACGCCTGTTACAAAAAACGCCGGATTACCGTCCCGATAAGTAGCCTTAAAAAAAGAGGCAAATTCAGACATGGTTACAAATGTACTTTCTCTTTCAGTTTCTTTTATCCAATTTATTTGTTTTTCCAACTCATCCAAAAACACCGCTCCTTCCTGACCGGCTTCTAAACCTATGGTTAGCTGGGAAAGTACACTTGAAGAATTGAGATAAGACTTTACCAGGTTTCCAAAATAATTGGTATCAAAACCGTGGTGATTGATGTAGTCATTGGCCTGAACGCTATAAGTTGAATCGTAAACAGTCAACCCGTAGCCCAAAACAGGGTCTCTTACCGCCCATTGGATAGTTACTACGTCTAATTGATCCTCGAGGCTACTCGCCGGAAGAATGGAATTATATCTAGACGGATAATAGGGAGTACCCCAAGGTTGACCCCAAACTCCGTAGGAATCAGTCTGATATTGATCAGCCACATCCATTACTGACTTAATCCTATATTTATTCACGATATAATTTAAACTGTCTGTATCTATATACCAGGCACCTACTGATTCCGGATATCTACCGAACACAAGTCTAAACTGCTCAAATAATACGTCTATCATCCTTTTCCTCTCATCTGGTTTATATCCTGACAGAAGCACTTTGTCTGCTCTTGCCCAGTCACCGCGACCGTAAAGATAAGGAACGAATGACTCGTTTGCCAGTTCTTCGTTAACTTCCAAAAGTACCCCTATTTCGTAGCTCGAGTTCAAATTATCAAAAAGCTCGACTGTTTGCCTGTCTTTTACAACGCTGTATTGTAATAACCAGGTAGAAGGTACGTTATTTTCTTCCATGATTTTTATCTGTCTTTCAACAGACTCCCTGTTTCTCCAGAGAATTTTTTCTCTGACAGGGTTTACTATCACAACAAACTTATCGGGAATAGCTGCAAAGACCGGCGAAGATATGAAAAAAAATGCAGGAAAAAATATAAGGAAAGCTATCAACCTTTTAGCCATTTATCCCTAATAAATTTGGGTAAATATGGAGAAACTTCTTCTCTCATCCAAAGATATGTAATAGACAAATACAGTAACGTCATGGTCATTACTGAAATGACTATTCCGAATATCGAAAGAAGGCTATTTATAATTAAATAAAGTGGAAGGAAAATAATAAGTGTAGACAAAAACGGTTTATATATCGAAGTCAGAACTGGAAAGTAGACATACTTTCTCATAAGTATTACAGGAAAAACGCTGGTAAATGAAATGATAAATAAAGAAATTGCTACACCTTGAAAACCAAAAATACTGATTAATGGCAGAATAAGCGCCCATGTAAGTACAGTCCACATAATCATGAGTAACAGGGAAATTTTTATCTTCCCCAAGGCATTTAGTGCATTTACCATCGGACTGGAAAAAGCGGCCAACATACTGGAAAAGGTAAAAAGGTAAAAAGAATTTAATGCCGGTTCCCATTTGATATATCTTGGAACGATATAAATTAAGGGCTTAACGCATAATATCAAAAGTCCTGTTGTAGGAAAGATAAAATATGACAAAAAAAATAACGATTTACTTAAGGCTTTAGCCAATATTTTTTTATCCTCCTGCAGCCTGGAAAAAGTTGGAAAAGTAACTCTGATGACACTGTCCATGATCAGCCTTAGATGCACTTCGCTCCATTTCTTTGCCCACCCCAAATAACCTACTTCGGAAAATGGCAATATTTTGCCTAAAAAGATCGTCATTAAATCATCTTTGATGAGAGCAAGCAAAGAATTTGCCTGAAAGGGTGTACCAAATGATAATAACTCCTTCAGACTTCCCCACGATATACCTATTCCTATTCTCCACGGAGAAACTATAAATATGGCAACTAGTCCAACTACGGCACGAACAATCGCCCCCCAAGCGAAACTGGCAACCCCAAATCCTAAGGTAGCTAAAATGATTGTGGTTAAATAAAAAACGCCAGTTTCTAAAATCTGTGGAATAATCAATAATTTAAATTCCAACTTTCTCTCAAGGAGTACCGAAGGGATTGTTTTTAGTGACGCAAGTAAAAAAGAAAAAGTCAAAGCTCTTAACAAAAACAATCCGGAATTGCCTATCTGATAATATGCCGATAACATTGGAGCAATAATCAACATCATTACAAAAATACTTCCTGCTAGTAGCTGCTGAACTGTAAAAGCAGTCACTAAATCATTTCTTTCAGGCGTGGTCTTTTTTTGAATCAGAGCAGCTGCTAAACCTATATCGGAAAAATAGGATAGAAACGAAATCACGGCCAGAACTACCCAATAAATCCCGAACTCCTGACTAGTAAGAAGTATTCCAAGTAAAAAGGTCGAGACAAGAGTTATTATCTGAAGTATAAAAGTTCTTGAAGTTAGGGCTAGTACTCCGTTAACGATTTTACCCTTGATAAGGGCTATTTCCGTCTCCTCCATGTGGTAATTATACTATACAATCTACTGGTATGATCGACTGCCAGGATGATCAATAAAGGATAAACCGGCATCATAAACTTCTGTATACCGCCGCTTAAAACTGTCAGGTATATTAAATACATCATGGACAATCCGTAAATGATGGCCAGATTATGATATTTTTTTAGTTTCAACATTTTTTTTCTGAAGAAAGTAATTCCTAGAACAACGACCAATGGAATAATCGGCACCCAATGCGACTCTCTGGCTAGAACTTTTGCTGAATCTAAGTAATATCCCGTAAAAATAACCCTCCAGATGTTACCTATCAAAACCGGAGTGCCGGTAAACCAGGCCAGCATCCATTTTTTGTGACGCAAAAACTCAATCATTGAAGGATGATAAAAAAAGAATGATGTATGTGATAGTAAATATACTATCGGAACCATAAACGAAGCCAAAATATATTGTTTTAGAAATAATTTTTGGTATTTAACTAAAATAACCGTCATAAACATATAGACAATTACAAAAGCCGGGAAAAATCTGGTAGAAAAAGCCATGCCCCAAAATAAAAATGACGGATAAAA
>JACQRR010000112.1 GCA_016206365.1 Candidatus Roizmanbacteria bacterium
CAAGTTCAGAGATCCTTCGTCGTGGAATTTATCCCGATGAAAATCGGGACTCCTCAGGATGACAGGAAGTGCGAAACTCGTGTTATACTAAATACTTAATACTTTATACTTGATACTTTAATTACCTATGGCTTTAATTATTGTCGAATCGCCGACCAAAGCAAGAACATTCAGTCGCATGCTAAAGAATAGTGATTATCTTGTCTTTGCGACCATGGGGCACATGAGAGATCTTCCGCAAAAACGAATTGCCATTGATTATAAAAGAAATTTCAAACCAAGCTACGAAATCATTGGAACAAAACGAAAGGTAGTCTTTGAACTGAAAAAATTGGCTGAGCAAAATAAAGAAATTATATTGGCTACCGACCCGGATCGCGAAGGTGAAGCGATCTCCTACCACGCGGCTTACATCCTGGGATTTATAGAGGAAAATTGGCCAGATTCACAGATTAAAAATGCTAACAGGTTAAAAAGAATAGTCTTTCATGAAATTACTCCTAAAGCCTTAGAAGAAGCGCTTGAAAATCCGGGAAATCTACGCCTTGAACTTGTTTCTGCCCAGCAAACCCGACGGATACTTGATCGAATAGTAGGTTATGAACTCTCGCCTCTGCTTTGGAAAAAAATGGGTAAGAATTGGCTTTCCGCAGGGAGAGTGCAAACGGTTACGTTGAGATTAATAGTGGAAAGGGAGAAAGAAATAAGATCGTTCAAAGTTGAAAATTATTATCAAATCTACGGAAATTTTGAAATAAATAATATTAAGGCCGATACAAAAGCGTCTTTAACCTCAAAGGTTGAGGATGGCGCGCTGAAGGCAAAATTGATTAGCAAAAATGATATTCTCTATGAACAAAAATTCACACTCAGGCTTTTTGTGGGAGAATATCGCTATACTAAGACGACGATTGAGCAAAAAAATGTCAGCGAGATAGAGTCAGAGCTGAAAATAGATAGGTATAAAGTAACGCAGATCAAAGAAGAAGTACAGAAAAGGTATCCACCGCCGCCCTTTACGACTTCACTCCTATCACAAGACGCATTTTATAAATACGGATTCACGTCAAAGATGACCATGCGGTTGGCCCAGGATTTATATGAACGCGGACTGATCACCTACCATCGCACCGACTCCTTTAACCTATCGACCCACTTTGTCTTTGCCGCCAAGGAATATATTGAAAAAAATTTAGGGGTCGAATATGCCTTGGAAAAACCGAGAGGCTACCGGACAAAATCAAAATTGGCCCAAGAAGCTCACGAGGCGATTAGACCGACAAAATTAAATCCTCTGGCTGCAGAATCGGTCAAAGATAAAAAAATAACGATAAATCATAGGAAACTGTATAAACTGATATTTAACAGATCGGTCGCGACTCAAATGAAAGAGGCTTCTTTAAAGCTTATAACAATTACAATCGGCAGTGAAAAAGGCTATCTGTTTAAGTCTGAGATGCTGCAGGTTATTTTTGACGGCTTTTTCAAAGTCATTAACCCGGATTTTGTCAAAAAGAATCAAACTTTGCCAAATATTCAAGAAGGGGAGAGGTTGAAACTTTTATCGGTCGAGCCGGTCGAGAACCAGACCAAGCCTCCGCCACGATACAATGAAGCATCGCTCATCAAAACTCTGGAGGAAAAAGGAATAGGCAGACCTTCTACCTATGCTCCGATTATCTCTCTTATTCAGGAAAAAAATTATGTAGAGAAAGAGAATCGATACTTTGTCCCAACTAAGTTGGGTGAAGCTATATCGGATTACCTTTCAAAAGCTTTCTCTCAACTCTTTGATCTGGACTTTACTGCAAAAATGGAAGAAAACTTGGACAGTGTGGCTGAAGGAAAGACCGACTTGATAAAACTTCTAAATGCGTTTAACTCTCCATTCCAGAAGGAGTTAATGGTCAAAAAAAACGATAAAACTGTTATCAACGTTGAGGAGGAGGTTAAAGAAACCTGCCCCAAGTGCGCTTCAGCGTTGGTTGTTAGATATTCTAAGTTCGGTAAATTTTTAGCCTGCAGCAATTATCCAAAATGCAAATTCACCAAACCTTTTCTCAAATTTATTCAAAACAGGTTTTGCCCTCTAGACAAGGGTAGAATTGTTTTGAGATTTACTAAAAAGAGAAAAAAATTTTATGGCTGTGAGAATTATCCGAAATGCAAATGGTCGGCGTGGAGAATAAATAAGATATAATGCTAATCTACGAATGATATGCAAATGACGCTAATTATGCGAATACCAAATGTCATTCCGCACTTGATGCGGAATCTATTTAATAGATTCCTGATTAAATCAGGAATGACAAGATTAGAATAA
>JACQRR010000111.1 GCA_016206365.1 Candidatus Roizmanbacteria bacterium
GGAATCTATATAGATTCCGTGTCAAGCACGGAATGACAAGGAATATATAATTTTTGTCAAAGAGTGTGAACTCTTACTCTGTCGCTTATAAACAACAAAAGTAGAGTTTTACTTTATTACAGCAGCTTTATTTTCAATATACTATCCTATTCCAGAAGTGGGGATTTATCTTGAACAACGATTCTGAATGCTCCCCGACGTAACGTCGGGGCTTACCAGAATGACGTAAACAGTGGTTAAAATTTCTTATTACGCAATATGTCTAGTGAAGTAATTATAGCACGCTAGATTTTACAACTGGTTCGGGGTGGAGACCGGAAGGATCGGTGTGGCTAACGCTATTTACCTAGCTTTAAGATCATTGACGACGTTGGGAAAAAAATTTAGCTTTTCGACGTTCTCTTCCTTAAAAAGAAAGGGTCTAAGCCTTCTTTTATAAATCGCCAGTCTATTTTTCTCCCGTTCATATTTTTTTATAACTTGCTCTAAAAGTTGCCTAGATATTTTATTCTTTTGGGCAAACCGATTATCAAACTTGGCTCCATACGATACTAACCAAATAATATCGTACAGATCGCGCGGTTGGGTCTCTTTTCTTCTCAAATAGGCGGTCAATTTTTCAATTAAAATATTATCAAGGTTTGCGCTGACAATGTTAGCTAAAAATCCATACCTCTTAACAAAGACTATTTCTTTTTTATGACCGCGCCAGAATTTTTCAAAGTCTAGCTTGATCATCAATTTTTCATCTCTACTGCTAGATAGTTTAAGGGTAGATAATAATTTGGGGAACCTTAGTTCATAATAAGTTTTGTCAGTTTTTTTGTTTCGATAGAGTTCAGCCGCTATATTTTCTTTTACAAAGCGGTTGACTATTTTAGCTAATAATTCATCAACTGTCTCAAAAGAAATTCTAACATCAAGATCAAAATCCAGATCCTCTGAAAATCGATCCATACCTCTAAGCAGCCTTAAAGAAGTCCCACCGACAAAGATAAAACTCGAGCTTTCTTTTTGCTGGCTGATAAACTCAAGGACTTTGGTCTGTAGATACTCCCTCAATATAGCCCTTTTTTTGAAAACTGGCAGGCCGTATTCTTTGGCCAAACTCAATATCTGCGCAAAATTATCAATTAAAATGTTCATCTAGTGAAATCTGCGCAACCCAACGCGGATAACTTTTAACATACGTTTGAAAAAGTCTCTTGTCAAATTCATTTAGATTTAATCTTAATTCGGTCGAATCTTTAATTCTTCTGATATAAAAAAAGTCGAGCAAGGCCTTTTCTTTTTTTGCCAAAGAGAAATTTTTCTCTTTAGTGGTTGAAACCCATCGATAGCCAAAAAATAACTTCGGTGAAATTTTAGCGTAAGCATAGATGCCAACTGGCGTTACAAGTTTTTTAGTCGTAGTTGGAGAAACTGAAGTTATATTTTGCGGAACATCAGGAATCACCCCATAATAAAATAGGGCCGTTTCTAGGCTAATATAAGAAGGTTGGTAAAGCCAAGAGGCAACCTCATAGGGATCAATCTCGCTTTTTTCGAAGTAGTAGTAGCCTTTTTTTAATTGGCCGATTAAATTCTTATTGATAAAGCGTGATAATTGAGTCTTAAGCAAAGACCTGTCTTCGCCAGCAAAATATTTGCTGACGTCATTGAAGGTAAAAAGATTAGTCTTGATTTTTGCTCTCAGGTCTAAGTATTTCATTAATAGATAGTATACATAAATGTATACTATCTGTCAATAGTAAAATGGGGTATGTAAGATAAATTAAAGACTTCCTGCTTTGACGACTGGTTCGGGGTGGAGGCCTGATGGATCGGTGTGGCCAGAGCCGCTTGATTCGCCTGCGGCTTTTAATCCGTCTCTAACTTGGGTCCAAGACGAAGATGGATTTGTTTTAAGATACAAAGCGGCCGAGCCGGCAACATGGGGTGAAGCCATGCTCGTGCCGCTTAAAGTCGCATAACTTTTATTTTTATAAGTTGAATAAATCGAAACGCCGGGGCCTCCCAGATCAACGACGACGCCATAATTTGAGAAAGTGGCAAAAGTATCATCTACCCCATAAGTAGTCGCCGACCCAAGACCGCCAGCTTGTCCGTCTGAATCGGCCAAAGCCGAGACAGTAATTACTGCATCATCATAGGCTGCTGGAACCGAAGTTGAGGCGTCAGCATTGCTATTGCCAGCCGCAACCACATAGGCAACTCCGGCATCCCTCGACTTACAGATGGCTTTATGCAGAGCGTCAGAATTGCTGTTACCGCAATTATTATCGCTCAAACCACCTCCACCTAAACTCATATTGGCGACTTTAATATTAAGAAGAGAAGCATTGGATGTAACATAATCCACTCCGCAGATCACTGAAGACCAGGTGCCGGATCCTTGAGCGTTGAGAACTTTAACGGCGATCAATTTCGCTTTTGGAGCAACTCCTAATACTCCTATGGAATTATTTAAAGCCGCAATAGTTCCGGCAACATGCGAGCCGTGTCCATTATCATCATTCCCGGATGAAGTTCCAGTCACACAAGATTTATTTGCGATGATATTATCTTTGAGATCTGGATGTGCCAAATCGACACCCGTGTCAATAACAGCCACGCCAACGCCGTCTCCTTCATTGTTAGCATTGAGTCCGATTCGAGAAATGCCGGTTGGGATTGACTGGGGCGGTTGGGTCGGAGTTGGTTTGGGCTTTCTGGCGTTTTCCCTCGGAACTTTTTCCTCTTTAGGCTGATCTTTGACCATCACGCTCACCTCTCTATCCTCGCTGATAAAAAGAATTCTCGGATCGTCTTTAACTTTTTGCAGTTTTTCCGGAGCTAACTTGGCCGAAAAACCCTTGAGGGCTTTTTTATAAATATGTTCGCGCAAAACTCCGTGTTTTCTCTCCAAATCTTGCGTCACGACCTCCGAATCGTCAACATTATCTTTAAAAACGACAATATATTGATCGGGAATGACATCCGAATTTGACTTGTCTTTTTTAGCGCCGATCGCTGCTTTAGAAGAATTTAATAGTAAGAGAACAAAAA
>JACQRR010000122.1 GCA_016206365.1 Candidatus Roizmanbacteria bacterium
GCACTGTCATTCTGAACGGAGCGTAGCGAAGTGAAGAATCTCTCAACTTGTTTGAGACTCTCGCATACGCGAGAGATCCTTCGCTGAGGCTCAGGATGACAAATAATTGCGTGAGTTCTATTGAATTTAATTAGAAATTAGGAATTAGTTATTAGAAATTTTATTTCAATGTTTTACCTAAAATACCGTCCCAAGACAATCGAAGAACTTGACAACTCACACGTCAAAGAAATTGTAAAAAAAATACTTTTATCAGATTCCCTTCCTCACGCTTTACTTTTCATTGGTCAAAAGGGAACGGGTAAAACCTCAACAGCCAGAATCTTTGCCAAAGCAGTAAATTGTCTTAATAATAAATTTTCCCGCTCTTTAACCCCCGAGGTTAAAGAGTCAAGTAAAAAAACCTCGGGGGTTGATACGGTTGAACCGTGTAACGCCTGCAAAAACTGTCTTTCCATCGATTCTTCCTCCTCGCCTGACGTCATTGAACTTGATGCGGCTTCCAATCGAGGCATTGAAGATGTTAGAAACTTAATCAGAGAATCTAATTTTTACCCAATGACTAATCGCTACCGCATATATATCATTGACGAAGCGCATATGATTACCAATGACGCCTTTAATGCTCTTCTTAAAACACTTGAAGAACCACCTTCTTCTGTAATCTTTATTCTAGCAACAACGAATCAAGAAAAAATACCCAAGACTATTCTTTCCCGTTGTTTTCTTATCAATTTTGCCAAAGCAAAAAAATCAGATATCGTCTCCATGCTAAAAAAGATAATTAAAAAAGAAAAAATAGCTATCGATGAACAACTACTTCCTCTTATTGCTTCCCATGCTGACAATTCATTTCGTGACGCCACTAAAATTCTCGAAGAACTAACTACTCAACAAATGCTTACATTCGAAGAGGGTAAACAGTTCTTAGGATTGTTTCTAGAAAATTTTTTTCAAACCCTTCAAAAAAGAGATCTACAAGCAATACTCTCTTGGATTGAAGAATTCAATCAAGCAGGCGGAAACTTCAAAAATCTTATTGAACAACTCCTTGAAGAACTTCGAATAGCACTTTTAACCCGAAGCGGTATTAAAATGGAGGAAGCAGCTGACGTTGAACTTGAGATTAAGGAGATTGTTGCGCTTATGAAACTTCTTACAGAGGCGTACAATAACCTAAAAATTTCACCCATTGACTCGCTTCCGCTTGAGATTGCAGTAGTGGAATTCTATAATAGAGATAAAGTAGTTAGTAGCAAGTAGCCTGTAGCTAAAAATTTATTTATTTTATACTAACTACTTACTTTTAACTACTAGCTACTATTTATTATATATGTTCAACCCATTAGGCGGTCTTGGTGATTTACAAAAACTCCAGCAACAGGCTCAACAGATGCAACAGGCCCTTCAACAAGAGCAGGTAAACGTTGAAAAAAATGGAGTTAAAGTGGTTGTAAGAGGCGACCAGATAATTGAGGAAATCGAGGTTGACGGCGTTATTGAAAATCGTATCGCCGAAGCAGTAAATGAAGCTATCAAGAAAACTCAAGAGCTGGCAGCGAAAAAATTGATAGAGATTTCAAGCCAACAGAGATAAATACATCTGACACTTATGCTCAAACTCTTTTCCGGTACTGCTCATCCGAAACTTAGTCAAGAAGTCTCCAAGCTTCTCAAACTTCCTCTCTCCAAATCTGAAGTCGTACGTTTTGGCAATTCTGAAGTAAGAGTAAGAATCAGCGAAAATGTCAGAAATTCTACATGTATTGTCATCCAACCAGCAGCCAACCCTACAGATACAAATTATATGGAACTTTTCTTTTTTTGTGACGCACTAAGACGTCAGGAAGCAAAAAAAGTCATCGGAGTAATCCCTTATTTTGGCTATGCTAAACAAAATATTCAACATAGAAGTGGGGAAAGCGTTTCGGTCAATGTAATTATTAGATTTCTTGAATCAATCGGTTTTGAAAAAATATATGCTTTTGATCTTCATGATGAAGCAACAGCCGGAGTTTTCTCTATTCCGTTTAAACACCTTTCTGCCTTTCCTTTATCAGCAAAACATATTAGGAATTATTTTTTAAAATCTGTAGAGACGAGGCATGCCTCGTCTCTACAAAAACACGTGGCCCTCGTTTCACCCGATCAAGGAGCGGTGGAAAAAGTCCGCCATTTTGGCCGGTTTTTTTTCCAAACTGAAAATTTTAGCGAAGTCGTCATCGAAAAAAAACGCGATCAGGATGTAATGCATAAAGCAAAACCGTTGGACTTATACGGCGATGTAAAAAATAAAATCGCTCTCATCGTCGATGACATGGTAGTTTCGGGTAGTACTGTCCTTCCCGCGATCGATCTGTGTCTAAAAAGAGGCGCCAAGAAAGTTTATTTTGCCGCTATTCACCATGATTTTACTAAAGAAGCGCCTCGCTTGTTGCAAAATTCTAGATTAGAAAGATTTTTTACGACCAATACAATCGAACTTAAACCTACTCAAAAATTTCCTAAACTAGAAGAGATCTCAGTCGCTTCACTAATAGCTAATGAGTTAAAATCAATTTAACAATATAGCAATTCAACAATATAACAATTTAATATTCATTTCTATTTTCGATTGCTTTTTGTAATGTCATATAATCAGCATACTCTAAACTCGCCCCAATCGGCAATCCATAAGCTAGGCGTGTTATTTTAAATTTTGCACTCCTTTGCTTTCTAACTTCTTTCAAGCGATCCCTTATATACATCGCCGTAGCTTCGCCTTCCATATCCGGATTAGTCGCAAGTACAACCTCCTTAATTTTTTTACCATCTTGATACGATCGTTTCAAGTTGGTAGATATCCTTTCAAGTAGGCTATTTATATATAAATCTTCGGGTCCTATATGGTTAAGTGGATCAATCTTCCCATGCAATACGTGATATACACCCTTATAAATATTTCCTGTCTCAAAAGAAAGCAAATCCAACACCTCTTCTACTACAGTGATCACGCTCTTGTCTCTTGTTGTTTCCTGACAAATAGAACAACGCTCGTCTTCTGTAAGATTCATGCAGACTGAGCACATTTTTGTTTTTGCTTTAAGAGATGCTATATTCTGAGCGAAATCTTTAAGATCTCTTTCTGGAAACCGAAGTAAATAAAAAGCCATACGATTAGCCGTTTTTTCTCCTATGCCAGGTAATCGTTCAAGAAACAAGGCGATTTGTTTTAAATTATTTGGCAATGTATTCATTATATTGGAGAAAGCGAAAATACCTGTTTCGAGCTTTTCAAAGAGCCCGATGAGTTTGGAGGGGAAGTTCTTCAAAGCGAAAAACACGGTATCGAGCTTTCTATATTAAACTAAATCTGTATTATATCGACAATAATCAATGGTTTTCTTCCTCTCTTCTTAAAAAAGAAATTTTCCAAAACAGCCGTAGTCTCTTTTCTCACATTGTTAAAATCAATGACTCTTCCTCCCTTAGGCTTTAAAACCCTTTCAATCAATCTTGTGGCTTCAGAAAATAAGCTCTCTTCACCCGCTTCATAGACAAATCCTCGTGAAAGAAATTTTGGTCGAGTAACCAGTTTGCCTTGGGAATCCAATACTAGAACAACCGACACGACTCCCTCGCTGGCCAAGGTTTTTCTGTCACGTAATACAACGTTTCCCACATCGCCAATTCCGTATGCGTCAACATAAATATTTTTAGTTTCGATCGAATCTCCACGACCAGCTTTTCCACTTGAGAACCATACATTCTCTCCTTCGTCTAATAAAAATACCTGCTCTTTTTTATAGCCTAAATCTGTAACAAGCTTTTGATATTGATGTTGATGTCTTATGGTGCCTCCGATTGGGATAAAATATGACGGATTTGTAAAGCGTATAAGATATTTTAAATCTTCTTGATTTCCATGGCCAGAAGCATGCAACTGATCGTGAATATCTGAGTATATAACGTCTGCCCCTTGCATAGACAATTCCTCTATCAAAGCGTATACCTCGTTTTCGTTGCCTGGTATGGGATCTGAGGAAAATATAATCTTATCGTTGGGTTTAATCTTTACAAATGGATTTCTCTTTGTAGCTAGTTTTGCCAGTGCAGAATCATATTGGCCTTGTGATCCGGCGGCTATAAGACAGACCTTATTGGGAGCAAGTCGTATTACTTCTTCCTCCTTTGCCGTTAAACTATCTGGAATTGGCAAGTATCCAATCTCGGAGGCGATACGCGTATTTTCCTTCATTGATCTACCCAGGAAAACTATCTTTCGATTGAATTTGATTGCAGCCTCAACACACTGTCTAATCCGAGAAATGTTTGAGGAAAACGTTGTCATGATAAATTTTCCTCTTGTCTTACGCATCTCTTCCTCAAAAGTCTGACCGACGATATTTTCAGATAAGGTCAATCCTTCTCGCTCCGCACCAAGACAATCAGATAACAAGCAAAGCACTCCATCCTTCCCGGCTTTTGTTATAGCATAAAAATCTGGATGGTTTCCATAAGGCGGGGTCAGATCAAGTTTGAAATCAGTTCCGTGATAGATATTTCCTACCGGAGTTTTGATTAAGATATGAAATGTATCTGGAATTGAGTGAGTTACTCTAATAAAACTCACCCTAAACAACCCGAACTGATATTCTTTTTCATAGACTACCTGATTCAAGTCGACGTTTTGATTAAATTCTTTAAATTTATTTTCCACAAATGCCACAGTGAGACGGCTTGCAAAAACAGGCGGTCTACCCAGTGAGTCGTAGTGGTAAGGTAGAGCAGAGGTGTGATCCTCATGTCCATGACTCAAGATAACTGCTCTAATTTTATCTTTCTTATCGGTTAAATACGACACATCTGGAATCACAAAATCAACTCCGAGTTCTTTTTCCATCGGAAATCCTATTCCACAGTCTACGATAAGAATATCTCTTAACTTTTCGTTCTCGTATAGTTCATAAACGTACATGTTCTTAGTCACACCGACCACTCCTCCAAGTGGAACGAAGCGAAGTTTGTAAGAAGACATAGTTATATTGTAATACGCCTATATGGTTTTAAAAACAATTTAATAATATAACCATATAGCAATTTTGATTATACCATCTGTTAAAATAATAATATGCCTAAAATCACCACTAATGCTATAAAAGATAAATTAGCCGAAGTTCTGGATCCCGAACTCAACATCTCAATTGTCGATCTTGGCCTCATATATAAAGTTGACCTGCAGAAATCCGGCAGGACAAAAATAACTATGACGCTTACTACGATTGGTTGTCCATTATTCTCATTAATTCAGCAAGAGGCAAAAAGCAAGCTAAAGGAGCTAGGACTATCTGATGAAACTATCGAATTCGAGCTGACATTTGATCCACCTTGGTCTATGGACAAAATTTCGGAAAGAGCCAAGGCCATGTTGGGAATATAAACTTAATTATGATTAAAGCAATTCTCGAGGATTCTTTCGAAAAATTAGCCGAACAAGGAGCCACCCAATCCAAAAAAGCGGTTAAATCAGCCGTCAAACAAGTAAAACAAACCTTCAGTCCCACAAAGATGTGGGAGCAGATACTCGGCGTCGACTCTAATTCCCCTAATCCTTCTCGTCCTTCTACTTCCCCCGAATCTCTCTCTCCCTCCAAATCCCATTCGCCCCTCGATTTTGAAAAACTAGGCAAAAAATATCAAGACGCCGAGGCTCAGAAAACTGAATCATTGCGTCAAAGATTATTTCAGCTTGTAAAACAAGGTGAGGAAAAAATTCTTTATGAAAAGAAAAAAGAGGAGGCGGAAAAGAAACAAAAAGAGCTCTATGAAGCGCAAGAGAAACAACGAAAGGAAGAAGAAAGGAAAAAACAACAAGCCGCAGAACTCCCAAAAGGAAAAGTAAAACGAAGCATTTTTTCACACAAAAAAGTCGCCGAACGCCAACACGCCGAACTCAAACCCTCCACAGGAAAACAATGATAAAATATTCAGATATAGTTA
>JACQRR010000113.1 GCA_016206365.1 Candidatus Roizmanbacteria bacterium
AACCAAAGTTGTCGAAGAATCGCTGCCCTCAGTCGTTACAATTGGCATAAGCAAAACAACGTCTTCAGACGATATATTTGAAATTGATCCATTTAGCCCTTTTGGCCCGTTTAGGCGAATTCCAGGCAGCAAAAGAAAAATAGAGCAAAATATAGGATCTGGCTTTATCATCTCGGCTGACGGACTCATGATTACCAATAAACACGTCGTTTCGGATAGCGAAGCATCTTACAAAGTGCTGACCAACGATAATAAGAAATTCGATATCGCAAAAATTTATCGGGATCCGCTAAACGATTTAGCCATCTTAAAAATTAATGCTTCTGGGCTTAAGCCTTTAAAGTTAGGCGACTCCAATAGTATAAAACTTGGTCAAATGGCTATAGCTATTGGGACTCCCCTGGGAGAATTTACCAACACCGTTACTGTGGGAATTATTTCAGGGCTAGGGAGAGGCATCACGGCCGGATCACCTTTAGAGGGTTACGTAGAAAAGTTAGACAATGTGATTCAAACCGACGCTGCCATCAATCCTGGTAATTCAGGTGGACCACTTTTGAACTCGAAAGGCCAAGCTATCGGAATCAATGTAGCGATAGCCCAAGAAGGTCAAAATATAGGATTTGCCTTACCTGTTAATATAGTCAAGACGCTTATCGATAATTTCAACAAACAGGGAGGCAGCTTTGATCGACCTTATATCGGAGTCCGTTATAAAGTTATTGATAAACAAACTGCTATATTAAATGATATCGTTGAAGGGGCTTACGTTATAGAGATAATCGAAAATTCACCAGCTGAAAAAGCTGACATCCAAGAGGAAGATATCATCATTGAATTTGACGGACAAAAGGTCAAGGGCGATGATGATCAAGGATTGGCCAAAAAGATTCTACAAAAGAAAATTGGCGAAACGGTAGGACTCAAAATCTGGCGAAATGGCGACGTCTTAGACAAACAACTCACTCTCGAAATCTTCAATGAATGATTTGAAAATAAGGATAATAAATAAGTCCATACTTTCAAATTATCAAATCATCCTACCGCTAACAGTTCTAAAGAATATTTAACTTTCTATAAATCGCCTCCATTAACATACCATATCACAACCGATCGATACCAATATGGTATATTTAATTTTAAATGAATAAAACTATAGCCAATCAATCATTAGATGAAAACCATTACAAACCTAGACAGTTAAGAGAAATTGTTTTGGCCGCATTGGGAATGGGTGTTTTAGTTGGTGGGATCATGGTTACCCCAAATTTCCCAATAATTTTCGCGTCAATAATTGGACTTATAAAAGAATTTAAGCGGAAAGATATACCAGAGATAAAAATTAAAAGAGATTTAAAAAATTTGGAAAAAAAGGAAATTATCTCTTTAGAAATAAAAGGTAAAGATGTGTATGTTCATCTTAAAAATTGGCTTTCACCTTCTACCGTTAAGTATTCTCTCCAAGCAATTCTTGATTTAAAAAAGCGTGCCAAAACATGGAATGGAAAGTGGTTCTTAGTCATGTTTGATGTTCCGGAGATTCAAAGAAACAAAAGAATTTATTTGAGGAATTTTTTAAAATATATTGGATTTTACCAATACCAAAAAAGCGTTTATCTTTTTCCTTTCGAATGTGAAAAAGAAATTGCACTTGTCAAAAAAATTGTTGAAGGTGCTAAATATATGAGTTATATCGTAGCGGAAAAAATAGAAAATGAACAAGCCGCCAAAACCTACTTTGATCTCTTATGATCTCTTTATCTCTGATTCTTTATTCACTATAAATGAACTGAAAACCATATTGGTATCGATCGATATCAATATGGTAAGTTATAAAAAAACTGAGTTGATAAAAATCAAAGACTCAATAAGAAGAGAGTAGGCTCATTATTGACCTGGTTTTACAATCTGACTTAGCGCCCTCTGGATGGTTACAAATTGTACGGCTTTATTTATAGATAATTTCACTTTGACATTTTCATAATGATCCTGAGCCACGCCTGCTAACTCAACAGATTTCTTATGTCGACCTGGGATATATTTTTGTCGTGCTAAGCCTAAATTCTCAATATGAGATAAAAATGATCGCAGTATTTGACCTTGCAAATCCATTAATAAATCCTGAACCGGTTTTACCTCACCTTTTTTATATTTATTTCTGATGTTAGTAAGATAAATTATTTCTTCACTAATTTTTCTAGAAAGTTTTTCTTCTAGTTCAAGCTCACTTTTTGTTCCACTGTGAATTTTGGCTTCTTCCAACGCTCCTATTTTTAGATCAATCATACCATCTATAATCCCTAATGGCGTTGCCTCTGAAGGACGGCCATATATATTGCTGTCTTCTCCCATTATTTCTCCATCGACTTCATCTCCTGGGTAACCACTTTTTATTAGAAGGGTACGAACCCCGTATACTCCGACATTCTTTAATACCTCGCCAGGTGACATATTTTTAATTTGTTCAAACTCACTTTCTTCATGACCTGTATTATCCATACGCGGAAAATTATATTATAAATTGCTTCATGTAGCAAGTGTAGTATAATTTTACATATGATAAAAAATATTGTTAGACCGCAGACACTTAAAGGCTTTCGGGATTTTTTGCCTGTTGAAACGCGGAAACGTCAATGGTTAAGAAATAAATTATCAGAGATTTGTGAATCATGGGGCTATGACCCTATTGAAACTCCAACCTTGGAATATCTCGAACTTTTTACAGGGCAAATTGGCGAGGATGAGAAATTATTTTTTAAATTCAAGGACCAAGGAGGTCGTGACGTGGCACTGCGATACGATCAGACCGTTCCCTCAGTCAGATATGTTACTCAATATTTAAATCAAATAGCTAAACCTTTCAAGCGTTATCAAATACAACCTGCATTTCGTTCTGAAAAGCCACAAAAAGGACGTTATCGGGAGTTTATACAATGTGATGCGGATATTTTTGCTGATCCCACTCCTTATGCTGACGCTGAAACTATTGCAATATCTCTAGATATATATCGAAGACTTGGATTTAAGAACGTGAAAGTTTTGCTAAACGATCGAACACTATTAAAAGAAATACCTTATAAAGCCCTTGTTTCTATAGATAAAATTAAAAAAATTGGAGAGTCAGGCGTAATTGCCGAAATGGAAAAACGGGGAATTTCTGATGATCAAGCTAATAAATATTTGGAATTTGTTAAGACTCTCAAACCAAATGAAACAATAAAAATAATTTTAGATTACCTAAAAAAATCCGATTTTGATGAATCCTGGTATGAGTTTGATCCAACTATTGCTAGATCGTTTTCATATTCTCAAGGACCAATATGGGAGGTGGTTATCCCTGAATATTCTGCCGGATCCGTACTTGGTGGTGAAAGATATGATGGACTTTTCCAATCACTATTTGGCCTCAAGATGTCAGGCACAGGATTTGGTTTAGGATTTGATCGAACCTTAGAAGCTGCAGAACAATTTGGACTCTTACCTGTAAAAGTTACTGCTAGTCAAGCATTAATAACGGTCTTTTCTCCACTGCTTTTCGAAAAATCAATAGAAACGGCCCAATTACTTCGTAATGAAGGAGTATTTACTGAACTTTTTTCCAATCCAGAAATCAAACTCGATAAGCAACTAAAATATGCAGATAAAAAGGGAGTACCGTATGTTGTAATAATCGGCCCGGATGAAGTTAAAAAGAATGTTCTAAAGCTCAAAAACATGAAAACCGGAGAACAAAAAGCGTTAAATACCGACCAAATTGTTAAATTGCTAAATGGCTAAATTGCTAAAAAAACCCCCACAACATTTTAACAATGTAACAATTTAACAATAAAACAATTTAATTATTCTTAGTATGACAATTAACCCAAATATTGCCATTATTGAAGCCATCCCTGGCGTCGGCGGAGATGAGGCAAAATTGTGGATGAAAGAGCTCTTGCTTTCTTACATCCGTTTCGCCCAAAAAAATGCTTTCAAATTTGTCTATCTCGAAGACAACATAGTAAAAATCACAGGTATCAACGCATTTAATCTCTATAAAAACGAAACCGGGGTTCACCGCGTGCAAAGAATTCCATCGACCGAGCGAAGGGGAAGAATTCACACTTCAACAGCCGTCATCGTCGTACTTCCTCAGATCATCCAATCTGATATCCGAATCAACCACGCAGATCTCGAGTGGCAGTTTTTCCGAAGCGGAGGGCACGGTGGACAAAATGTCAATAAAGTCTCAACCGCAGTCAGACTTACCCACAAACCAACGGGTATTGTTACTACAGCGAGCCGTGAACGCTATCAAGAAGCTAACCGGAGAATTGCAATGGATTTGCTTATGGGAAAATTATATCAACTGGAACAGGAGAAAAAGAAAGGCGTCATGCATTCTTATGTCAAAGACGTCGGGACAGGAGAAAGGGCGGAAAAAATCCGAACCTATAATTTTCCTCAAAATAGATTGACCGATCATCGAATTGGAAAAAGTTTTTATAACCTAGAGCAGATAATAGAGGAAGGTAAGTGGGAAAAAATATTGTCCTAACATGTAAATCTTGACTTTTAAAAAAATACAAGTATAATTCGATTATTATGGTATTAGTAAGCCCCGAACATGAATCACAACTGATCGATCTTCCCCAATTGACTCCGACTGCAAATGATGTCAGACGCGAATGGCATGGATTACAAATTTGCCCGCCTCTGCACTGGAATTCTAATCCAGTGGGACATGCAAATGCTGATAACTGGACTCAAACTTTGGGAGCGGATGGACCAGCTCTTCGTTATAGACTGGCTCAAAAAAGATCTGTTGAACCCTTAGAACTAAGATTTAACACACATACAGTGGATAGTTTTAAAGGTCTCGCAGTAATAATTCTTACTCCTACAGGTATTGAGGCTAGACTTTTTCCTCAAGTTGCCGCTGATACTCCAGATACTCATGGTCAAATTGGCGTAGAATTTGATCTAGGAACTTCGCGGGATATTGAAGTAACACTTCTTGATTTATATCCTTACGACATGAATAATCCTAGAGATTTTTTAGTCCATGTAAGAAAGCTTAAAGGGTTGATTAAACCCGCCGCGGCAGAAAGACAGGCATTAATAGACTCTTTAGAATTACTTACTCCTTCCGAAGCTGAAGAAATGAGAAAAATCTTGGGACTTTAAATGAAAAGGTATTAACTGTTACCTCGCCAAATTAAATTCTGTGTTATAATTAAATTCATATGAAACAAAGCCTACACCCGACATATTACCCAAACGCTAACGTAGTTTGTTCTTCCTGTGGGAATACATTTACTACAGGCTCGACCAAAGAGTCTATCAGCATCGAAGTCTGCTATAAGTGTCATCCTTTTTATACAGGCGAGCACCGGTTTTTGGATATTAAAGGCAGAGTCGATACTTTCCAGAAAAAACAAGAAATTGCGAAAAAATATCAGGCTAGTGCTTCGACTAAAAAGCAGAAAAAAACCCATCAGGAAGAAAAACAACCAAAGACATTAAGAGAGCTATTGAGTGAAGTGTAGTCGTATTGATTTACTATAAAATTCTGTTAAAATATTAAGGTCACTAAGACTTTGGGCTTGCCCCAACGAAAACGTCGGGTTGTAAGAATTATCATCTCCTGAAGTAGATCTCTCCGAATCGGAGGGTGAAAGTGAAATAATATGGTGAATAAAAAAAACCTAGCTTTAGTTCAAAAGCTGCTTGACAATCTTTCTAAAAATCAGAATTTTGCCTTAGTTAAAATTGATAAATCGAGCCATCAAACGCTAGAATCGCTGCGTAAAGAATTAAAAAAATCCCAATCGTTTTTTAAGGTAATAAAAAATACGCTTTTTGAAAAAGCAATAAATAAACTCTCTCAGAAAGAAAAAATTTTCAGTCGACTAAATGATTCATTCTTTCCCCTTAAAGAAACAAGCGCTCTTCTTATCCTTGATAAAGAATGGAGTAAAAGTCTAAGCACTTTTTATCAATTTATTAAAAAAGAAACATCCCTTTCATTTAAATTTGGATTAATCGACGGAAAATCATACTCTGCCTCTGAACTTCTCGAAATAGCACGACTTCCAAGCAAAGATCAATTGTTAGCAAATATTATTGGATCTATGAACTCTTCATCTTCCCGAACTGTTTTTGCGCTCAAATTTAATTTACTGAAATTGACAAATATATTAAAAGAGAAATCTAAAAAAAGCAATTAACTCCGGAATGACATTACAAAACTTAAAGGGAGGTGAATTAGAATGGCAGAAACAAAATTATCAGAAAAACTGCAAAAATTGGCAAAAGAGATCGAATCTCTAACTTTGCTTGAGATGGCTGATCTATCTAAATATCTCGAGAAAAGATTTGGCATTTCAGCAACACCGCTTGCTGCTCCTCTAACACCAACTTCGCCAGGAGGTCAAACTCAAGCGAGTCAACCAAGCGAAGAGAAAACGCTCTTTACTGTAGTTCTCTCAGCTTCGGGCGATAATAAGCTCGGCGTCATCAAGGCTGTCCGAGAAATACTACCAAATTTAGGTCTTATGGAGGCGAAAAAATTGGTGGAATCCGCACCCAAAGAACTTTTACAGAATGTAAAAAAAGAACAAGCAGAAGAAGCGAAAAAGAAGATTGAAACAGCAGGAGGAAAAATTGAATTAAAGTAATGGAAATTGACAAAAAGAAATTGGTATAATGAAATAAATCTAATTTCCATTTTCAAATTTCTCTAACCAATTCCTAATTTCACGAAACTATTTTCCAGTTTATGGCTCAAACAAACAAAGATAAATACGGTGTAGAATCGATCATAGTACTAGAAGGGCTTGAACCAGTCCGTAGAAGACCAGCGATGTACATAGGCAGCACGTCTCAACAGGGCGTCAACCACTGTCTAAACGAGATCATTGATAATGCAATTGACGAAGCTCTGGCTGGATTTTGTAAAAATATTCAGATTATAATAAATGAAAGCGGCTATCTTACTGTATTCGACGACGGGCGAGGCATCCCGGTTGAAAAAATTCCAAAATATAAAACGTCGGCTCTCGAGATTGTTATGACCAAGCTCCACGCTGGAGGAAAATTTCAAGTTGGCGCCTACAAAGTATCCGGCGGTCTCCACGGCGTTGGCGCCTCTGTTGTGAATGCTCTATCTTCGCACCTTATCATCGAGGTAAGACGTGACGGACAACTATACAGACAGGAATATAAAAAAGGAGATCCTCTATACCCGGTAAAAAAAGTTAATAACTCACAGCTAGGTTTCACCTTTGCCAACGGGACTGCGGTTTCCTTTCTCCCTGACAAAGAAATTTTTAAAGAAACCATTGAGCCGCAACTTTCCACCCTAAAAAAACAAGTCAAAGAACGGGCATATCTGATTAAAAATATTTATTTCCGGATAATCAATAATAAGTCCAAAGAAAAAATTGCTTTTTATTTTGATGGAGGCATTATCTCTTTAATCAGAGATATCAACCGTGGAAAAAAAACGCTTCACAATGCAATTTACCTCCAGAAACAAATAGAAGACAAGGAGATTGCGGTCGTAATTCAATATAACGACTCGATAAATGAACACGTCTACTCATTTGTCAACGTAATTAACACCCATGAGGGCGGAACACATCTTACAGGATTCAGAAGCGCTCTCACCAAATCGATTAATAACTATGCCAAAAAAGTTTTAAGCGAAAAGGAGTCGGCAGAACCATTGACAGGCGAAGATGTAAAAGAAGGTCTATCTGCAGTTGTCTATATCAAAATGCCTGCTACCAACCTTCAATTTGAAGGTCAAACTAAAACTAAACTCGGAAATTCCGAAGTTCAGACCATTGTTCAACAAACTGTATCTGAATATCTGGATGTTTACTTTGAAGAAAATCCAAAAGTTGGTCGGGAAATTTTGTCTAAAATATTTTTGGCACAGAAGTCTCGCTTGGCAGCCAAAGCTGCAAAAGATGCGGTATTGAGAAAGGGAGCGCTTGAAGGTGCTACATTGCCCGGGAAATTAGCCGACTGTCAAGAAAAGGATCCGAGCAAATCAGAGCTATTCTTGGTAGAAGGTAATTCTGCCGGAGGTACCGCGAAAAATGCCAGAAACAGAAAATTTCAGGCAATTCTTCCGCTTCGGGGTAAAATATTAAATACTGAAAGGGCTTATCTAGACCGGGTATTAAGTTTTAAGGAACTCAAGGAATTGGTAATCGCATTAGGAATGGGTATCGGTGAAAACATAGATTATAATAAGCTCCGGTATCATAAAATAGTTATTATGACCGACGCCGACGTTGACGGCGAGCATATTCGAACTCTGATTCTGACATTTTTCTTTAGGCATTTATCGGATGTTGTCAACAGGGGTCATCTTTACATTGCTCAACCGCCCCTCTACAAAATCCAGTCGGGAAAACATATCTACTACGCATACTCGGATGAAGAAAAAGATAAATTAGTGTCTGCGGCAATCAGCCAGAAATCCGCGAAAATCCAAGACGATAAAAAAGCCGCTACAACATTGCAACCGAAATCTAACTCTATAGTAATACAGAGGTATAAAGGCTTAGGCGAGATGAATCCGGATCAACTCTGGGAAACTACCATGGATCCACAAAATAGAATTTTGAAGCAAGTAACCGTAGCTGACGGGCAGGAAGCCGATTATGTTTTTTCGATGTTGATGGGTGAAGAAGTCCCTCCCAGAAAGAAATTTATTGTAACGCATGCAAAGCTCGCTAACTTGGACCTTTAATTTGTGCATACCCTCAGGATGTCTTACAATGACTCAACACCCTGAGGGTATGAAATTATAAATTTACATTTTTTACTATATGGACATAGCAAAACTTTCCTCCGGTAAAAACCCGCCCGAAGAAATTAATGTTCTGGTTGAGATTCCTCAAGGTTCTTCTATTAAATATGAGGTCGATAAAGATTCTGGCTATATCATGGTTGATAGATTCAATTACACGGCTATGTTTTATCCTTTCAACTATGGATTTATACCGAAATCTTCAGCCGAAGACGGTGATCCGATTGACGTCATCGTTATTTCAACCTATCCCGTTTCTCCTGGTACTGTAATTCCGGCTAAACCCATTGGCATGCTCGAGATGGAAGACGAGGAAGGAATCGACACTAAAATTTTAGCTGTTCCTACTAAAAAAGTCGACCCCTTCTTAAGCCACCTTGAGAATATCGATGATCTGGACGAAATGACCAAAAAGAAAATTCAGCATTTTTTTAATCATTACAAAGAACTCGAACCAGAAAAGTGGGTCAAAACGAAAAATTTCTTAAACAAAGAAGAAGCTTATAAAGCGATAAAAAAATCACTGCGATGATTATTGATATTCGTTATTATTAATTCGCACATTCGCATCTATTCGCATGATTAAACCCTATGTCTAACATCCAAAGCACTGAAATAACTTCCGAAATGAAGAGAGCTTACCTAGACTACGCCATGAGCGTCATCGTTTCTCGGGCGCTTCCTGATGTGAGAGACGGGCTAAAACCGGTACACCGACGGATACTTTACGCGATGTATAAAATGGGATTAGTCTCAACTGCTCGCTTTTCCAAATCAGCTAAGGTGGTAGGTGAGGTGCTCGGAAAATATCATCCTCATGGTGATGCGCCAGTTTATGAATCTCTAGTTAGGCTTGCCCAAGATTTTTCGATGCGCTACCCATTGATTCGCGGTCAAGGTAACTTCGGATCGGTCGATGGTGATCCTCCAGCAGCTATGCGTTATACAGAAGTTAAACTCGCGAAAATAGCCGAAGAAATTCTCTTTGACATCGAAAAAGGAACGGTTCCACTTACCGATAATTTTGATGTCACTCTCAAGGAACCGACTTACTTACCAGCCAAGTTACCCAATCTTCTGTTAATGGGAGCAGAGGGTATTGCCGTAGGTATGGCGACTAAAATCCCTCCCCACAATCTAACAGAAATCGTTGACGCGTTGTGTTTAATCATTGACCGAGCAAAATCCGAAATCCGAAATTTCGCTATTCGTTCTTCGAATCTAATATTTAATGTTGGTCTTGAGGACCTAATGCAATATATCAAAGGTCCTGACTTCCCAACTGCTGGCATCATCTACGGTGCCAACGATATTAAACAAGCTTACTTAACAGGCAGGGGTTCGATTCTTGTCCGGGCAAAAGTCAATGACGAACAAACAATACAAGGCAGAACCGCTATAGTTGTGAACGAGTTGCCTTATCAAGTCAACAAAGCAAACTTGGTCGAAAAAATCGCCAAATTAGTCACCGATAAAAAGATCGTTGGAATCTCTGACCTTCGTGATGAGTCGGATCGGGAAGGTATTCGGGTCGTCATCGAACTCAAAAGAGACGCATCTTACAAAAAGGTCTTAAATAACTTATTTAAATTCACAGAACTCCAAACGACCTTCCCGGTTAATATGGTCGCTCTGATTGATGGAGTACCACAAACATTATCTGTTAAATCGATTCTTGAGCATTATATTAAACACCGTGTTCAGATTGTTACAAAACGATCCGAATTTGAACTTGCCCAGGCAAAAACCAGAGCGCATATATTAGAAGGTTACCTAATTGCTTTAAATCATATTGATGACGTTATCGAAACCATCAAAAAATCCAAAGACGAAGCCTCTGCTAAAGCAAGTTTAGTCAAAAAATTCGCTCTTAGCGAAATTCAAGCCCAGGCTATCCTGGATATGCAGCTTAAGAGATTGACCGGATTAGAACGAGAAAAAATCGAAGATGAACTTTCCTTACTTAGAGAAACAATTGCCTATCTCGAAGAACTTTTAAAGGACATTTTTAAAATATTAAAGGTGATAAAAGACGAGCTTCTTTATCTGAAAAAAAAATACGGTGACGAAAGAAAAACTCAAATAATAAAAAATAAACCCGGAGAAATTACCGATGAACAACTTTTTGAAAATAAAGAAGTAATAATAGTCTTGACTAGAGAGGGTTATATAAAGCAAATACCGCGCGAATCCTTTAGGGTCCAAAACAGAGGAGGCAAAGGCGTAACAGGTATAGAAACCAAAGAGACAGATAATGTTTATTATATCACCACCGCAATGACGCACGATTATATGTTATTTTTTACCAACCAAGGGAGAATTTTCCAATCCAGAGTTTGGGAAATTCCTCAAGGATCGCGCACTTCAAAAGGTAAGGCTATAGTAAATCTTTTAACACTCAGACCAGACGAAAAAATAACTTCAATTTTGACTTACGATCAAAAAATACTCGATAATAGCGATGGCCTTTTCGTCCTGATGTCGACAAAGCTGGGTACAGTCAAAAAGACACCCTTCGTTGACTTTGCTAATATTCGATCAAACGGTATCATTGCCATTAAACTCGAACCCGAAGACGAACTCTTATGGGTTAATCTCACCGATAGCCAAAAAAATGTTCTGTTAACCTCGCAAAATGGCAAGGCTATTGTCTTTAAAGAAGGAGAAATTAGACCGACGGGTCGTTCTTCAATCGGCGTCAAAGGTATGGAGCTTGAAGAATCGGATTTTGTTACGGCAGCTGATGTTTTTTCTAACGAGGAATTTAAAAAAAATATTTTAGTTTTGGCAGAAAAGGGAATCGGTAAAAAAACAAAACTATCGTTTTTTAAAGGACAACATCGCGGCGGGAAAGGTGTAAAGATAACTTCGCTAGACAAAAAAATAGGTCATATCTGCTTCGTTCAGATTATTAATCCGGATAAAACTACCGCTATAATCACCAGTTCCAAAGGGCAGGTTGTTAAAATACCGCTCCAATCGATACCATCCCGATCTCGAACAGCAAAAGGGGTTATTCTAATGCGCTTTTCTCAAAAAGATGACAAGGTTGTAAGCGCCACCCTTGTATGATAAAATGACAGTGATAAAACCTTAATTACACTGTCATCCTGAGCGAGCGAAGCGAGTCGAAGGATCCCGTTACAATTAAACCTTTTTTTGAGAGATTTCTCACTTCGTTCGAAATGACATTGACCAGCTATGGAAATTCATGGAAAAAAAATTGCCTCATCGTTCGAAAAAATTCTAAAAAAAGAAGCAAAAAAACTTCGTAAGAAAACTCCTCTTAAATTAACTGTTTTCCTAGTGGGACAGGCTAGCGACCAGTTATCCTTTGTTAAAATAAAAGCCAAAATAGCTAAAAGGCTCGGTATCGGTTTTGAACTTATACATCTTAAGGATACTCCTTCCTTTGAAAACTTCATGCATAAAATTAAAGAAAAGTCTCAAGACCCTAAAACAACCGCCATAATTATTCAACAACCGCTTCCCGCGCAGCTTTCGACCGAAAGCATTTACGAATACATACCAAGTCTTAAAGAGATTGAAGGCCATAAACGCAAAACACCCTTTTTTCCCCCCATCGGTCTTGCGACTCTAACCATTTTAAAATATATCTATGCAAAATCTAGAAATAACAGCTATCTGATAATCGATATTCACAAAGAAAAGACTTTATTTAAAAAACTTTTCCGAAACAAGCGATTGGTCTTGGTTGGAAGAGGTATTACCGGGGGTCGTCCTATTGGTAAGACTCTGACCCAGGCAAGGATTAACTTTATAAACGTTAACTCCCAGACTCCCGATCCCCAATCATACTATAAAGAGGCCGATGTAATTATAACTGCGGTAGGCAAAAAAATAATAACAGCCGATATGATCAAACCAGGCGTCGTTTTAATCAATGTTGGTATCCGTCGAGAAGCTGGTAAGCTGAGAGGCGACTATGACGAGAAAGAAATAAAAGATATAGCAGGCTTTTATACTACAACACCCGGCGGTATCGGCCCCATAGACGTTCTACACCTCTATAAAAATCTCATTGATGCAGCTAAAATGCAAAAATAAGGCATCTATGAGCAAAATTATTGTTATAACTGGTCAGACTGCCACAGGTAAAACCAGTCTTGCTTTAGACTACGCCAAAAAATATAACGCTGAACTCATCAACTGTGACTCACGTCAAATCTATAAACACCTCGACATTATTACTGGTAAGGATTTGACCGATAAGAAGATTCATAGAGTTTCTAGGCTCGGAAATTTTGACATAGGTTACTACCAAATAAGTGATAGAACCCCCGAGATTGAGGAAGCCGACGTTACGTCGGCTGGGAAAACCTCGGGGGTTAAAGCGAAGATATGGCTTTATGATATTATCAATCCCGATCAATACTTCTCTTCCTTCGATTACCAACAATGCGCTCTCTGGGTAATTAAAAAGATTTTAAGAGAAGGAAAAACTCCAATAATTGTTGGCGGAACAGCTTTTTATCTTAAGCATCTTCTATATGGGGTTGACACTGAAAATATTCCGCCAAACTGGCTCCTTAGAAAAAAGCTGCAAAATAAATCAGTTGAAGAGCTTCAAGATATTCTTACCATGCATTCGACTCAATTAATTAATCAATTAAGTCGAAGCGAACTAAATAATCCTCAGCGACTGATAAGGAAGATTGAAATTGCAATACATCGTAGAGACGGGATTAATCGCGTCTCTACAAAAAACCAACAATTTTGGGTAGAGACGGGGCATGCCCCGTCTCTACCTAGCAGATTACATATTCAAAACCTTAAAGTCCACTTTATTGGTCTAAAATTTAAAAATAAAAATAAACTAAGATCGGCAATTAAAAAAAGGGTAGAGAAGAGGCTAAAACAGGGAGCTATCGAAGAGGTTAAAAAATTACTTATAAAGGGGTATGAAGAATCCGATCCCGGTCTAAAAACCATCGGTTACCAACAACTTATTTTACACCTTAAAGGTGTACTTGATGCAGGTACTGCAATCCAAGACTGGATTAATAAAGAAGTTCAGTACGCCAAAAGACAGTATACTTTTATGAAAAAAGATAAAAACATTATTTGGCAGGATGTTTAATACGTTAACTCGTTAACGCGTTAACGAGTTCTAAACAGTTTCAAAAACGCTTCTTTTGGTATCTCAACTCTTCCAATCATCTTCATCCTTTTTTTTCCTTCCTTTTGCTTTTCAAGCAATTTGTCTTTTCTAGTTCTATCGCCTCCGTAAAGTTTTTTGGTCACATCTTTGCGAAAAGGAGCGATTCGCTCGGAAGCAATTATTTTGCCTTTGTACCGAGCTTGAATCTTTACTTCATACTGCTGACGAGGTATCAAATCCCTAAATTTTCTTAGCAAAGCCCGTGCTTTATTAAAAGCTCTTTCTTTCACCACTATTTCTGAAAACTCATCAACAGGATCACCGTTAAGAAGAATCGTCAATTCGTCTGCCTCAACATTTCTGTATTCGAGAGATACCCAATCTAAAGACGCATACCCAGAGCTTACAGACTTTAGTTTGTCATAAAAGTCTGAAATCATCTCTGACATCGACATATTATAGATCAATGTTACTTGAGTTTTATTGTCCATTGTAATAAATTGCCCTCTATATTCTTGACAAAGTTGCATAACTTCTCCTAAATATTTCTGCGCCGTCACAATGGTAACTTTTATCCACGGTTCAGTAAATTGCCTACTACCATATTGATACGGATCGATATCAATATGGTAATTTACTTGGGGAGGAGTCAGAATCAGACTTAAATTAAATTCACGCTCAAGCCTCTCCCTAACTACATCGGCATGGAGTAAACCCAGAAAACCGACTCGAAATCCAGCTCCTAAGGCTTTACTATGGATTGAGGAAAATTCAAGCGAAGAGTCGTTTAAATAAAGTTTTTCAAGTGCTTTTTTCAAATTCAAGTATTCATTTGTGTCGGTTGGAAATATAGAAGCAAAAACCATGGGCTTAACTTTTTCATAGCCGGGTAGAGAACTACTCGGCTCTGCTTCTAAATTAGCTAGTGTATCTCCAACTCTGACCAAGTGGATGTCTTTAAGGTTAGTCACCATATATCCAATCTGTCCCTCTTCCAATTTTTGCGCTGGATTAAGATCTGGTGAAAAATAACCCACTTCTTGTACATCAAATACTTTTGAATTAGAAATTAACTTAACTTTAGATCCTTTTTTTAAACTGCCATTAAAAAGCCTAATAAAAACAATGACTCCCCGATGTGAGTCGTAATAAGAATCGAAAATTAGCGCCTGCAACAGCTGGGAATCCTCAGGGTTCCTGGAACCCTGAGGATTCAAAGAGGGGGGAGGAATTTTTTCAACTACAGCTTGTAACAACTTTTCTACATTTTCTCCTGTCTTGGCAGAGATTGCGAAAATGTCTTCATCTTCAACTCCCAAAAAATCCACAATCTGCTTTTTAGTAGCTTTAACGTCAGCATTCGGCAGATCAACTTTATTGACAGCCGGAATAATGACAAGTTTTTTCTCTAAAGCTTTGTAGGCATTCGACATGGTTTGAGCTTGCATCCCTTGGGTTGCGTCAACAAGAAGAATGACGCCCTCAACACATGCCAAAGTCCTATCAACTTCATAAGAAAAATCGACGTGGCCAGGAGTATCAATTAAGTTCAAAGTGTAAAGTTCAAAGTTCAAAGTTTCAGTATTTTCATTTTTTAACTTTTCACTTTTAACTTTTAACTTGTATTTCATCCTCACCGGTGCTAATTTTATAGTGATTCCCCTCTCTCTCGAAATCGGATTTCGATCTAAAAGTTGTTCTTCATGTTTCCCGCGTTCAACAACTCCTGTCAATTCCAAAAACCTATCTGCAAGTGTTGATTTTCCGTGATCCACGTGAGCTATGATGGCAAAATTACGGATAAAATTCATACCTATTTTATTCATCCACATTGCTTATTCCAAGCACTCTGGTACCCTTATCTAGTACGGGGTAAAGGATGATAAGAACGTCTCCTTTCTTTATCTGACGAGCTTTCTTTAGAATTGAGAGAGCTTTTTCTAGATCTTGTTGTTCTAATTTGAAAGATTTCACTCCAAAGCTTACTGTTAGCTGATCTGCAACGCGTGTATCAAAAGTGAAGGCAAATATTGGGTAAAGAGCTCTGTAGCGAGCTAAAAATCTTACAGATCGGCCGCTTGTAGTAAAAACAATAAAACCCGCAAAAGTCCTTTTTTTTTGACTTATGGATCGATAGAGTCCGTAAGCCGCCTCGGCCAAAAGCTCATACTCTTCCTCAACGTCGAAATTAAACCTCAGCCTACTATCAACCAAGTTTTTTTTTTCGTTAAAGGCAAGGGTTTTCTGCATTATTTCTACTGCTTGTACAGGATACTGCCCAGTTGCGGTTTCCCCAGACAACATCACCGCATCGGTTAAATCATAAGTAGCATTGGCCACATCGGAAATCTCGGCTCGTGTGGGAAGAGGAGATGTAACCATTGACTCAAGCATCTGTGTTGCTGTGATAACCGGAATTCCCTTAAGTATGCATTTTTTTATAATAATTTTTTGCTGATAGGGCACCTCCTCAAGCGGTATCTCTACACCCAAATCTCCACGCGCCACCATGATCCCGTCACTCACGGTTAAAATCTTATCAAGGTGATCTAAGGCCTTATTGGTTTCAATTTTAGCAATAACAGAGGCGCTGAGCTTAAATTTTTTCATTTCTTTTCGCAAAACAGCAATATCCTCTGCCGTTCGCACAAATGACAAAGCAACGTAATCTACTTGATTACGAACTGCTAGGTGTAGTCCTTCAAAATCACGATCGATAAGGACCGGAAAAGGAAAGTCAATGCCGGGAATATTTAAAGTTTTCTTATCTAAAAGAACTCCTTCCGAGTCTGAAATTAGAAAATTCTTGTCAAACTTTTTTTTAAAAACGAATCTGAATTTGCCGTCATCTACCATTATCTTTTGTCCTGTTCTAAGAAGAGGGATAATTTGGGAATGCGTGATGCTAAAAAAAGGTAGCATTTCTCCTTTTCGAATAGTCAGCTTATCCTTGGAGAGCTTTATGCGAATTTCTGGTCCCTGCAAATCTATCAAAGTTCCGATTCTTACCCCAAGTTCTTTGCTAACTTTATTAACTCTTTGAATCATCAGATCATGCCAGTCGATCGTATTGTGCTTAAAATTAAAACGGAATATATTCACGCCAACCAGAATCATCTGCCTAATCAAATCCTCTGACTCACAAGCAGGGCCTATAGTCGCAACAATTTTTGTCAGATTTTTTTCCACCGTTTTATTATATCAGATACGAGTTTCGCACTTCCTGTCATCCTGAGGAGTCCCGATTTTCATCGGGATAAATTCCACGACGAAGGATCTCTGAACTTGTTTCAGGACGTCTGACGTCCTTTCAGAATTACTCGCATTCGCCAGGTACAGTCCTGTACC
>JACQRR010000114.1 GCA_016206365.1 Candidatus Roizmanbacteria bacterium
GACAAGGAAAAGTAACATGTGAGAAGTATTATATACTACTACTTATATATGGTCAAGAAGAAAAAATGGATTATTTCTCTTTGCAAACTTGTTTGACTTGAGGCGACAAGAAGATAAAAATATTTCTTACATTTTTACTTCAACCTCTACACCGGCTGGAAGTTCAAGATGCATGAGGGAATCGATTGTTTGATTGGTGGGATTATTGATGTCAATTAAACGTTTGTGGATTTTTAAGCCAAAGTGTTCTCTTGCGTCTTTATCGATAAAAGGAGATTTGTTGACTGGGTATATCTCAGTTTTGATTGGGAGAGGAATTGGTCCAACGATAGAAGCGCCTGTACGGATTGCAGTATCTACAATTTTCTGACAGGTTTCGTCAATCAAGCGGTGATCGTATGATTTAAGCCTTATCCTTATTCTCCCCTTTGGCATAATATTAAAGTGCTAAACAGTAATCGGTATTCGGTTGTCAGTTCTCAGTGAATTTAGCCGACTACTGAATACTGATAACTGATCTACTATTTAACTATTTTAGTAACTACTCCCGCTCCAACTGTATGTCCACCTTCTCTTATAGCAAACTTTAATCCTTCTTCCATTGCCACAGGGTAGATTAGCTTAGCGCTAATCTTTACATTATCGCCTGGCATTACCATCTCAACGCCAGCTGGTAACTTTAACTCTCCGGTTACATCGGTTGTTCTTATGTAGAATTGAGGACGGTAGCCATTAAAAAATGGAGTATGACGACCACCTTCTTCTTTGGTTAAAACATAGATCTCTGCCTCGAAATCGGTGTGAGGCGTGACTGTACCTGGCTTTGCCAAAACCTGACCTCGTTGGACATCTTCCTTCTCAACGCCCCGAAGAAGTAGACCAACGTTGTCTCCGGCTCGTGCCTCGTCAAGCGTCTTTCTAAACATCTCGATTCCGGTGACTACGTTTTTCTTTGTAGCTTTTAAACCGACTATCTCTACTTCTTCGTTCAGTTTAAGAACTCCTCGTTCAACTCTTCCTGTAACGACTGTTCCTCGACCTGCGATAGTGAAAACATCTTCGATCGGCATCAAAAAGGGTTTGTCAACTGGACGTACGGGTTCTGGAACATACTCGTCAACAGCCTTTATAAGCTCTTCTATCGACTTGACTGCTTCTGGATCATCTTGAAGCGCCTTAAGAGCTGATCCTTTTATGACGGGTATTTTATCTCCGGGGAATTTATATTTCTTCAAAAGATCTCGAACTTCCATTTCTACAAGATCGAGTAGTTCTTTGTCCTCAACCATATCAACTTTATTCAGATAGACGACGATTGCAGGAACATTTACTTGTCGAGCCAGTAGAATATGCTCTCTGGTTTGAGGCATTGGGCCATCCGGCGCTGATACAACCAAAATAGCACCATCCATCTGCGCCGCCCCTGTGATCATATTCTTGATGTAGTCGGCATGACCCGGTGCGTCAATATGTGCATAGTGTCTTTTATCCGTCTCGTATTCAGAATGGTGAAGATTAATCGTAACGCCTCGTGCCCTCTCCTCGGGAGCCTTATCAATCTCTTCATACTTTAAAAATTTTGCCTGTCCCTTTTTGGACAAGACGTAGTGAATTGCAGAGGTCAGTGTGGTCTTACCATGATCAACATGACCAATGGTTCCAATATTCAAGTGGGGTTTGGTTCTCTTAAAAACTCCTTCAGCCATTGTAGTTTACAAAAAATTATTAATTATTCTTTATAATTTATTAATTATCTTGGTTTCTCTATCATAATCGCTGCTCTCCCAAAAGTCAAGACCTTTTTCGAATTTTATTTATGTTTATTCTTCAGAGAAGGATATACAACTATAGCAATCGCAAGAAGAACTAATGCGCCTACAATATAAAAAGTCTGCAACCAGTCTAAATTCATTTTTTTAAAATAATTAAACTTGTAATCAGAAAACCCATTGTCAAAATGGTCCCAATTGGTATTATTAACCAGTTTACCACACTGCCTGAAAATAAAGGTGTAATTATAGTTGCAAAAAAGACAATACTAACATTTGCTAAAAATTCAGATAAACGGTCTAATTGACGTTTACTTAAATTAACCACATTTAAATTATCTGAAAAAACAATTTAAGGTCAATGGATTATAAGCTACAAAAGTGATAAGTTAGACTGATATGAAAGCTAAAAATACACCTTTAAGGTGAGTGAATTATCCTTGTTTAACTGAATAGGAATTTATCATATTTCTAATTTTTGGTAAAACCTCCGCTTTTAACTTTTCATCATGTACTTTAAGAATTTCTTGTACTAAACCAGCTAACTCACTTATTTGATCATCCAAGTGTGGAATGATTGATATAAGCTGCTCATGCGTTATATCTTCAGGGATCAAATCTAATACAATTTTTGCTATTTGTTGCGCTCTTTCACCTGACATTTCTTTATGTTCTAAGCTTTTTTTAATAGAAGTTACAATCATCGCCTCTAATTGTTCTCTGGATAAATAATTGTCAGTCATAGTAAGTTTGATTATTTTTATCTTTTTTCCAGGTAATCAAAGATGCATATTGTTCTTCAGTTAAATTTTCTAACTGACTTTTTGGAATAATCTAACCCCCCCATCTGGATCTTTTAACCAACCAAGTTTTGTTCCTATGTGTTTTAAATAGTCCCACTCATCGCCACTTTGTTTTTCTATCTTACGTGTTTCAGCTTCAATTTGTAAAGGAATATGTATGTCAACATATCTTTTATTTACACCAGGGTAATCAGGATAATGTTTATACATCGTTTGCAATCCAGGTTGAGATAATCTTGTACCAATATCCCCAAATGGAAATTTCCTTATTCATCTAAAGGTGCGCCTTCTCGTAACCAGGAAGCTCTTCTACCAAAAAGTAATAGTGGTTCTAGAGCATATTTTTCATTAGAAACTTTATGTTTAACTCTTTGTCTGGGTGGGATTTGAGCTCCATCTGATTTTACTACCTATTAACTTTGCGCTCGATCTTCAGAGGAAGGATTAGCTACTTCATCGGAAGATTTTTCTAATTCATTTAATTCTTGCTACATTTGATAAAATGCTGCTTTTGATTCTTTTCGTCCGCCTGTCCAAGATGCATTCATAAGCGCTCCGACCGGTAGACTTCCTGACGCTTTTATTTTATCCTGCTTTCCTTCTCTAATCCATTGACCTCGCATTCCATTATATCTGTCAATTAATGATTTATAATCTTGCTCTTGAGGATCTGGAAGTCTCTCTAAATCTATAGTTTTTTCCTCTCCTGATACCACTTTAACCCCTGATGCTTCAAGTTCGGCTTTTATTCTTTCCTTAGGTACTCCTAAAGCTTTAGCCTCATCAAGAAAAGTTTGGAATTGGGTTGGAGTCATAACACCTTGTTTTACTCTTTGCGCTTGCGCTGACATTTCGGATAGATATGCCTTAATTCTTTCTTCTCCAATTGTACTGCCGCCAGATTCTCCACTTATTGATTTACTTTGTTTATCCTGAACTAGTTTATCTGCTTGAGCTATATCAATTCCTCTTTGTTTAGCGGCTGTTGAATCTACTTCCCCCATTCTTTGAGCTGTAGGAGAAGTTAACTTTTCATTTATTATTGGAGTCGTATCATAATCGTCTCCAATTAAACTATCTCTTCTATGTGGTTTTAAGTGAGAAAGCTCAACTAAATCAGCTCTATCTGGTTTACCTGGGGTAACAGCATTTAAAGCATTTAAAGCATTTTTAATACCAATTTTATCACCTGGCTTAACTGTCTCTTTCGACGGCTTAGGCGCTTCAGGTCTGACTAATGCTTCATTGGTAGCTTTTTCCTAGCACATAATTTTTATTTTAATACTTAGCTAAGGATATTTAAAGTATAAC
>JACQRR010000115.1 GCA_016206365.1 Candidatus Roizmanbacteria bacterium
ATTTTATATTTTATATTTTATATTTTTTGATTATCGGTCGTTCGGCGGTGAAATTTATGCGCTATATGCTGCCAATTTACCCGTTTCTGACAATACTTGCTGGTTATGGTATATATCAAATTAGTAAATTGTCATTCCTGCCCCGTAACGAAGTGCGGGGTAAACTCCAGCAGGAATCTATTAAAAAAATTCTCTGGATTCCCACTTTCGTGGGAATGACACTGGCAATTATTTGGACTTCGATATTCCTAAATATCTACTCTCAAAAACATACTCGTATTGCTGCAACCGAGTGGATTTTACAAAATATTCCTAAAGGGTCAACATTGGCCGTTGAACACTGGGATGACCGTGTACCATTAACCAGTGGAGAAAATTATAATTATGTTGAAATGACTTTATACGATCAGCCAGATGATGAGCTAAAATGGTTAAAACTTAATGAAATACTTGCCCAAACAGATTATATAATCATCGCTTCAAATCGTCTCTATGTTCCTCTTCAGAAATTGTCAGACTGCAAAAAATATAAATCTTGCTATCCTAAAACAGCTGAGTATTATAGAAAATTATTTAGTGGTGATAGTGTCATTCTGGGGAGGACCCCGACGTTACGTCGGGGGACGACTCCAGAATCGTTGTTAGATTCCGGACAAGACGGATACAGGACTGTAACCCGTCAAGCCGGAATGACACAAGTACGGTTTAAAAAAGTTGCCGAATTTGCAGTATATCCGAAATTGGAAATTGGAAATTGGAAATTGGAAATTCGCGACGACGTAGCGGATGAATCCTTCACCGTCTACGATCACCCTAAAATACTGATATTTAAAAAAATATAATGAAAACTCCAATCGGGATTTTTTTATTTATTTTTAGTATCTTATTAAATTTGTATTCATTTTTAATACACGGCCATAATGATTTTTTAAATACTACACAAATTTCTTTTATCGCAACTTTAATCTGGATCGTGAGTGTATTAGTTTTTGGATTTTCAATTTTTGTCTTATATCCAGATAAGAATAAATTAAATTTATCAGATGATTTTAACCTAAAAGAGAAAATACTGATGACCCTAATTTTTACTATCGCTTTATTTCTAAGACTTTATAAGATCGACCATCAGGGCCTTTACCTAGACGAGTGGTACTGGTTGACCAACGCACGAAGCATATTGGATGGTAAGATTAATAGTCCATTTGGATTCATCGGAGATCAGCCGTCCAACATGCCGGCATATTTTGTAGCTTTTTTACTTTTAATTGTTAGAGATAACTACCTGGCTGTTAGATTTGCCAGTTTAAGTTACAGCTTATTGACAATCCTGCTTTTAATGTATTTCCTAAAAGACGCTTTTAATAAAAAAATTGCGCTGATTTCTATGTTACTTATATCTATTTCCGTTTGGGACATCCATATGTCACGAATAGGATGGAGTAATGTAAATATAAATCCTTTTTTAATCTCTGGATCTATTTTTTTTCTGTACCGAGGCCTAAAACAGTACTCCAAAAGAAGCATTTTCATAGCTGGCGTATTTCTTGGGATAAGTATAAATCTGCTTTATATAGCCTCACTTGGAGTAATTGCTGCGGCATTATATTTTCTATACCATTTCTTTTTTGACAAAAAAAAACGCACTATCCTATCTCTTTTTTTCCTGTTTGTTTTGAGTACTTTTATTGTTTCTTCACCAACTTTCGTAAAAATATATAGATATCCAAGATTATCTATTCAAAGACATAAAAATTTTTTTAGTGAAAACGTCACACTCTCAAAAAATCAGGGTGGTATCAAGTACTATATTATCCAGCTACAACTTGCATTAAAGGATTTTAATTTCAGCAAAGCTAAATATACTATCATAGGTCTTTGGGGCATAACAATAGAGCCGATAGTAATAATTTCCATGCTGATAGGAATTCTTTACATTTTAAGATTTATATATAAACCACAGCATATTCTAATGTTTTTATTCTTTATGATCATGTTTATACCCATAGTGATTCTAAATCGATTCTCAAGTATATGGAGAGAGTACGGTTTTTTGCCGACTATATACGGCTTTGCAGCAATAGGTGCAAATGCAATAATCTTAAAATCCTCACAGTTAACAGATAATGTAATTTTTTTATTTAGCAAAAAAAGGTTTGCCTATCTGCAAAAACTTTATCTTACAATTTTTGTAGTCATTTTGATGATTTCATTTATCTATTATTTTTCCCGGTATTACCAAAATCTATTAAAAAATGAGCCTGATATTTATGAAACGTATTGCAAAAAAACTGCACGCTACATATCAGCAACATTTCCTAAAAGTACGTTGATACTTCTGCCAAATGAGTTGTGCAATAATTTAATCTCGGCAGTTTTGAGTAAAGAATATCCGACCGATCAATATGAAAGCTATAACGATATACGTAAACATAGTCCAAAAAATGTCGTAATCGTCAGAATAGCTGACAGTGGGTACACTAATAAATTTATAAAACAAAATCCCAGTCCCATCTTTGAAGAGAATATAAAAAACTTTTTCATGCTTAATCGAAGGATTTCCATAACAGGCAATAATGATAAAATATACGCTATCCTGTACGAGGGAAAAGTTAATTAATTCGAATTACGAAACTCTGTTAGACTGTTATATTAATCCGAATTTTGTCATTGCGAGCGTTGATTTTAGAAGCGAAGCAATCTCAAAATAATTAAAAAGATTGCCACGTCGCTTCGCTCCTCGCAATGACACCGTGACGAGTTTCGTAATTCACGTTAATTAAGTAATTTTAGCGAATGAAAAAATTTATTGTATTGGGAACGAAAGGATTCTTAGGCTCTCACATGTCCAGATTTCTAAAAAAAAGGGGGCATAAAGTAAGATCAATTTCTGATGTTGATCTAAGGGATTATAAAAATGTTCTTAATTCGATTGAAAAAGACAGTTTAGTCTTTCACTTTGCGGCAGATATGGGAGGCGTTGGTTATTTTTCTTCAGAAAATTATTATCCGTTTATTACAAATATCCTTATCGATATAAATGTGCTAAGAGCCTGTGAAGCGAAAAATGTCAAAAGACTTTTCTATCCGGCTTCGGCTTGTATCTATCCGCCATCAAACCAACCCTTGTCCGAAGATATGGTTAATTTACCGGCAAAACCCGACCAGATGTATGGATGGGAAAAGCTTACTCTCACCAAACTTTTGAGAAATGCACCATTTGATGTGCGCGTTGGTATACTTCATACTATATTTGGTGAAGGCCAAACTTGGGAGGGGAAAAAAGCTAAATTCCCCCCCGCTATAGTTTATAAATCACTAAAAGCGAGGAAAACCGGATTTATCGAGATCTGGGGAAACGGAAAGCAACGAAGAACTTTCCTCTATATTGAGGATGCGCTGGAAAAAATTTATGAAGTCGCATTGAGCAACCACTATCATGGAGAAGTAAATATTTCTTCAGATGAGGTCGTCACGATAAGACAATGTGTGGATTGGATTTGTGAATATCTGAAAATTAAACCAAAATACATATATGACGAAAATAGACCCTCAGGATTTTTATATCGCGGAGTCGATAACTCAAAATATAACACCCACTATACTTACAGATGCAAATACTCAACGAAACAAGGTTTTCAAAGGCTCACAGACTGGATGAAAAACCTAATTTATAGATGAATTATATATGGATGATTTACATCTAGTTCTTCCTGTCTTTAATGAAAAAAAACATATTGAGCATGTATTACAAGAATGGCAATATGAACTTAAAGCCCTTTCTATAAGTTATAGATTTATTGTCTGCGAAGAAGGTTCAACGGACGGAACTAGCGAACTGCTGAAACGATTAAAGAAACCTTTTAATCTTATCTTAAATCAAAAAAAAATTAGAAGAGGCTACGGTAAAGCTGTAATCGATGGAATTAAAACTGCTCGAGCTAATTTTATTCTATGTGTGGATTCTGATGGACAGTGTGACCCTAAAGATTTTATGTCATTCTGGAAAAAGCGAGAAAGCGCCGATATACTTATTGGCAAAAGAATTAAAAGGGCGGATTATTTTTATAGAAAATTATTTTCCTGGCTTTTTAAAGGAATATTTGTAATTTTGTTTACAACTAAAATTCAGGGTCCGTCCTGTCCGTTCGTCTTATTCAAGAAAAAGACTATTGCACGTGGACTCAAGTATTTACATTATTTGAGTGAAGGATTTTGGTGGGGATTCTCCGGATTCTGCTTAAAGAATAATCTATCAATAAATCAAATACCTATAAATCATAGAAAGAGATATGGGGGGGATACGCAAGTTTTTAAGTTTAATAAACTCTTTTCTATCTCCTTAAAAAATGTTATCGGACTCATTAAACTTAAAATGACACGATTAGACAACATCTCGCAAAACAAATAGCGTCTTTTATGCTTATTGACCCAACTTTCGCAGTAAACGAGGTTGGCTAAAAAAAATAACCAATAAATATTTCTGGTGATCCGTCGGGTAAATAAATTGTCTTTATTTTTTTAAAATTTAAAATCGGATACTTTCTTTTAATCTCATTATCTACGTCTCCTTGCCTTAGAGCAAAAATTTGCCTTTTTTTTGTGGAAATCCTGTCAGTATCGAGGATAAAACAATTTTGGCATTTATTTTCGGGGTCGTAAAATTTCAAAAAAATATACGGGGCATTGAAGTATCCAGTAAGATAAAGTTCATCGTAATTATTATGTTCTTTTAAAAAATACTCAACAACTTCACGCGGCCCATACTGCCAACCCCAATAATCAGATGAGTAGTTTGGATATTGCCTCAATAGATTAAAAAAATGTATAAAAGATACTGATATAATAAAAACTGAACCAGCAAACAACAAAGCTCTAAAATAATGATTTTTGAAATGATCAAGAAATCTGCTAACACCAATCCCAGTTAAAACTTGAAAAGGAATAACGCCGATTACAGAACGAGTGGCCTGTGGTGCGGTAGAAGTGAACATTGAACCCAATGGATAGACTAACAAAAATAAGAAGAAGAAAAAAATTTCCCGGCGTTTTTTTTTAATTTTAAAGATGGTGAAAATTCCGATGATAATAAACGGAAGTTGATACCAGTAAAGTTCACCTGTTCCTCTTATCGAATGACGTGTTACAGATTGACCAAAAAAATCGATATCTCCTTTTCTAAACAGAAAATCGGCGGAAAAATGATTAAGATAACCGACCACAATTTTATCGATACTTATATCGCCCATCTTAGCTTGTTTCCACCTCTCAAAAAAAGATCCATCGGAGAGGTATGGCCAGAGCAGTACAATAAAAATTCCCAACGCAGCAAAGTTATAAAACCAAAACTTTTTATTTTTTAACCAGAAAAAAGTATCCTTGTAATAGACTAAGAAAAATAAACTATAAAAAATTGGCGTATAGATTCTCATCGGATAATAGCTTAAAAAAGTTATAATAAGAGAAACTAACGCTAAGGGATAATGAGCAAAATTCTGTTTACTTTTGAATAGCAGATAAAAAGAAAATAAAACCCAGAATACTGAAGATATTACTTCAAAACCTATACGGCTCATGTGGATATGCCAAGGCGAGATGGCCAAAAATAGCGCAGAAAATAAAGCAATTTTTTTACCAAATAGCAAATTAGTCAATAAAAAAAGGGCAAAGATTCCTAAGATTCCATACAGGACCGACGTGAATCGAACACTAAATTCGTTTAGACCAAACAAAAAAATGATAGGTATTGCAGAATAAATAAAAACTGGATTGCTATATGCGCCTGAGGCTTTAAAAAGTACAGGGAGTCTTACCCCCCATTCATCTTTCCCAGTCTTCAAAAGCGAGTAAGCGTTATACCCAATACTTGCCTCATCGGTGAAAAAACCGTAAGGGTTATTTTGAATATTCCAAACCCTAACCAGAAAACCCAAAATAATTATTAAAGATAAAAAAATAATGGTAGCGTATTTTTTCATCGAATATTATTCTAAAGAAGTTTTTTAAAAAATCCAAGTATCCCCTGCTTCCACCCTACCCTGTGAGTAACCCCGGCTGGTTTGGATTTTATCTCATCATAGTTGTCAAGATACCATTGATAGGCTTTAATTAATGCTTGCGAATTCGAATATTTTGGTCGCCATTTTAATGTATCGATTAATCGATTAATCGATACATAGGAGTCTTTGTCAGCTGTATCATAGACCCATTGATACAAAGGTGATAATTTTAATTTTTCAAAAAACCAGAGGGCTTTTTTTACGACCAAGGCGGGAGTCGGCAGAATTCTTGATTTTTTTGTAACACCCTCAGGGTGGACTTTTCGCCCACTCTGCGGGTGTCTCCCAGCATAATCAAAAACTTTTTCTAAGTCTTCTCTAACTGTTCTAAATTTTTCCGCGCCAATGTTAAAAGTTTTGTTTACTTTTTTCTTATCTGTTAACATTATCAACCGATAAATTGCTTCAACAAGGTCATCAACATCCAACAACTGATATCGATTGTTGCCTGAACCGATCACTGGAATGCGTTTTCCATCTCTAATCCAATCAAACAAAATCTCAAAAACTCCCAATCGATGGGTCCCAACAAAGGTTTTTGGACGAATTATAGTTATAACTAAATCCTTTTTACGAGATGATTCGCATAACTTTTCCGCCTGAATTTTACTTTCACCATAGGCGCCTACCCCAACCAGCGGATCATCCTCAAAGATTGGATGCTTCTTCGGTACACCGTAAACTGCAGTTGATGAGATAAAAATAAACCGTTTAACTCTATTTTTGAGTGAAGCCTGGAGCAGATTCCGTGTCCCGGAGACATTGATTTCAAATATTTCTTTTGCTTCCCAAAGCGGCAAGGCCGCAGCAGCATGAATAACAACATCAAGGTCCTTGACTAATCGATTAATCGATTGTACATTCCGAATGTCTGCGCGAAAAAATTGACAGGATTTTGGGTACTCTTTCTCGTCGATTTCGGCAATATCAGCAAGCGTAACATTTACATTTTTTTTGCTTAAATACTTTGCTAAATGCAGCCCTAGAAATCCAGCACCTCCGGTGATTAAAATTTTCATAAATCCCCCTCTTTGTCATTCTGAACCCCGACGTACGTTGGGGTGAAGAATCTAGCGAAGGAACAGCTGACGTTCGAAGCGTTTTTTTACGCTCGTTCCACTCGCTGGATCCTTCGCTTCGCTCAGGATGACAATGGTTGGATTTATTATATAATAAAAAGATGTACCAAAAGATAAAGAAAACTCTAGATTTTGACTTCAAAAAACAAGAAAAAAAAATACTTCTCATCTTTACGCTCGGACTTCTTTTTTATGCGGCTCTTGTCTTATTCGGAGACACAAAAAAGATAATATCTATCTCATTCTCATTTAAGTGGAACGTTGTGATTCTCTTATTGCTTCTTAGCTTATTTAATTATCTGGTCCGCTTTGTCCGTTGGCACTATTTTCTTCACCAGATATCAATCAAAATTCCTTTTGCCAACTCATTACGAATATTTTTAGCCGGACTTTCGATGACAGTCACGCCTGGTAAGATGGGAGAGGTAGTCAAAGCCTATCTCATCAAAAAAGAAACGGGTAATAAATTTGCTCAAATGATACCACTATTGATTACCGAGAGGCTCACAGACGGCATCGGCATGCTGCTTTTAGCCTTGGGAGGAATTTATTTATTTAGACAGTCGGCAATATTTTTTTTATTCTCTCTTTCTATCGTACTTTGTTTCTTTCTTTTTGTATATTATAAAAGACATACCTTGAAACTCATCAGAAAATTGGAAGATAAAATTGGTCACATTAAAGCGCTTGATTTTTTTCTAACCTTTTTTGAAAATTCTGAGAAGCTTCTTAGGTCAAAACAGCTGACGATAGGAATATTATTGTCTATTATAGCCTGGTCTTTTGAAGGAATCTCGCTTTTTTTGCTAATAAACAACTTTGGATCTTTCTGGCGATGGAGTTCATTTTTTTACGCACTATTTATATTTTCATTTTCTTCGATAGCTGGTTTCTTGGTTTTGATTCCAGGCGGAATCGGGGTCGCCGAAGGCTCGATCACCTCGCTTCTTACATTATTCTTTCAAATAGGTTTGCCTCAAGCAATATTTATCACATTAATATTTAGGTTCGTCACCCTTTGGTTTGGAGTATTGTTAGGGTTGGCTAATCTCCTTTTATCCTTTTCAAAACTGCGTTTATCGGAAGAAGAAGGTCGCTAAGGTTTTTTGCGTCTCTTTTGATTACTTTAGGATTTCCCTTTTGTGGAAATAATGATAATACCAGTTCAAACAACCCTCCCTGCTTTTCTTCCTTTACAAATAGTCGCGCCGCCCTAACATCTGGAAATTTCTTGATCATAGGTGATAAGTGTTTAAAAAAGCCGCCAAGTATTTGGCGGCTTTGTTGGGAAAGATTCTTTCCAATGATCTCAATTTTCTTTCCGTTCCCACTCCACATCAGAAGTTTCAGGAAATCTTTGCTGGTGATAATACCAATCGGGTGCCTCTCTTGGTCGACGATAACAACGCTGCCAATTTTTTTATTTAAAATAAGCTCTAAGGCTTTTTTAGCCAGATCATCTGGCGATAGAGTTAGCGTATAGGTTTTAGCTAAATTTTTTATTTTAAGATGATAAAAACTTATATGATTTCCCTCACGCTCTCCACGATGGGGTGAATTACGCGGGCTAACCAAATATGAGATCAAGTCATAATAACTTAAGATGCCTTTTAACTTTAGGTCTTTGTTTAAGACGATAAGTTTTGAAACCTTAGTTTTTTTGAAGGTGTTAATCGCAGAATTTACCGTATCGTCTTCATAGATAGTAATTACTGGATTATTTTTTGTCTTTAAAATGTTTCTTATGGGAATAGCCAATTCAGGAGACCCAAGATAGTATGACAAAAGATGCCTTGCAGATATTATGCCTAAGAAGACTTCTTGATCGTTAAATACAGGCAGATAGTGAATCTTTGATTCAATAAATAGTTGGGCAACTTTTGCGAGAGTAAAATTAGCACGCACTTTAGGCGGGTGATAAAGACAATGTCTTACTTTAGCGTTTCCGGGATAAGATGACTTTATCAATGCATAATATGGATTAATCACGCCTAAAAATTGGTTTTTGTCATCAAAAACTAAGGCTGCGTCATGAGATGTCCTCATACGAGTGAGAGCATAGGAAAGCGTATCATCCGGAGATATCTTGATTATTCCCTCTGTCTTGATGATATCTTTGAGCTCGACCATAATATAGAGCTATATATGAACCTATTTATATCAGGCATTCTTATGATACTACCTCTTTTTTTATTAGTCAATAGGAATTTTAGATTCCGTCGGCGATCCCAAGTATTGAAAAAAAATCCATGCTATAATAAAAAATATAAATCTAAAAAATTGGCGCAGTGGCGGAATGGCATACG
>JACQRR010000017.1 GCA_016206365.1 Candidatus Roizmanbacteria bacterium
CTAAACTCTAAACAAATCCAAAATTCAAATTTTTAAATCTTTAAACAATATATTTGCTTCAAATTCAGAATTTATTATTTTGGATTTATTTAGGATTTAGAAATTATAATTTAGGATTTTTTATTATGTCCTTTGTCCATCTTCATACTCACACAGAATACTCTCTCTTAGACGGTATGTGCCGTATAGACGATCTTTTAGCCAGGGCAAAGGAATTTAAAATGCCAGCCGTAGCAATCACTGATCACGGAGGTCTTTACGGCGCCTTCAAATTCTTTATCAAGGCAAAAGAAATGGGAATAAAACCAATAATTGGAGTAGAGGTCTATAAAGCAAAAAAGAGCAGATTTGATAAGCAGCCAAACGTCGACAAAGACCAGCACCACTTAGTTCTTCTGGCAAAAAATCTTTCAGGCTATAAGAATTTATTAAAACTAGTTACCAAAGCCAATCTCGAAGGATATTACTATAAACCAAGAGTTGATTTCGAAGTGCTCGAGAAGTATAGCGAAGGTATCATTGCTCTTTCGGGCTGTCTTAACGGAGAGATTCCTGCTTCGCTTCTTGATAATCAGGTTAGCCAAGCCGAAAAAACGTTAGAACGCTATATCGAAATATTTAACGACAATTTCTATCTAGAGCTACAACGTCATCCAAAAATGGAGTCTCTTGATAAAGTGAATAAAGAATTAGTAAAGCTTTCAAGAAAATACGGTGTCCCGATTGTTGCCACAAATGACGTGCATTATATCGGTGCCGAAGATGCCTATGCTCAAGAAATACTTCTTTGCATACAAACTTTACGAACAATTTTTGAAAAAAACAGGCCGCTGACAATGTATGAGACTCCTGATTTTTATTTTAAATCAGCCGAAGAAATGAAAGGAAGCTTTATCGACTTGCCGGAGGCAGTAGAGAACACGCTGAAAATAGCCGAACAATGCAACCTTGAAATTCCCTATGGACAATGGATTCTTCCAGATTTCAAAACTCCTCAATCAGAACCGATCAGTCAATATTTAAAAGGCCTCGTCGACTTAAAAATAAAGAGGCTAGAAAAAGAAAATAAGGAGTTAGTGAAACAAAGGCTAGAATACGAGTTAGATATTATCATCAAGAAGGGATACGCTACATATTTTTTGATCGTTCAAGATTTTGTCAATTGGGCGAAAAAAAGCGGCATAGCGGTCGGACCTGGAAGAGGCTCGGTCGCAGGATCGCTGGTTGCTTATGTTTTAGGCATAACCGATATAAATCCCTTGGAATATAATCTGCCTTTTGAGAGATTCTTAAATCCAGACAGGCCTACGCCTCCAGATATAGATATCGATTTTGCCGATGTTAGGCGCGACGAAGTTCTCCGCTATGTCACCAAAAAATATGGGGAGGAGAGGGTAGCGCAAATTATCACATTTGGTACCATGGAGGCACGACTAGCCGTAAGAGACGTGACTCGAACCTTAGGTATGTCTTACGCTCAAGGAGACAGGCTGGCAAAAATGATTCCGCCTGGAAGGCAGGGATTCCCGATGACTATATCTCAATCTTTAGAAGAATCAGCTGCTCTGAAGTTTGCTTACGAGTCAGAAGAAGAAACAAAAAAGGTTTTGGATATTGCGCGAAAACTAGAGGGTCTTCCCCGACACGCATCGGTGCACGCTGCCGGTGTGGTTATAGCTGATAAAGAGCTTACAGAATATGTTCCTCTACAGCGAGAAGTTAAAGAGGGTCGCATCATTACCCAATATGATATGTATTGTCTTGATTTGAATGCCGTATCTGGGAATAAAGCGATTGGGCTTCTGAAGGTAGATTTTTTAGGCCTTCGCAATCTTACTATCCTTGAGAAAGCAATTGAATATGTTGAAAATCAGCCAAAGGCTGATCGCCCTCTGGGCGAAAAAATTGATATACATAAAGTACCCTTAGACGATAAAAGAACTTATGAGCTTGTAGGTAGAGGTGAAACCGTAGGAGTATTTCAGCTGGAATCGTCCGGTATGAGGCGATTAGCCAAGGATCTTAAACCGACAAAAATTACTGACATAGCGGCAATGGTTGCTTTGTATCGACCTGGCCCCATGGACTTAATTCCTCTTTTTTTAGAAAATAAGAAAAATCCAAAACTTGTTAGATACTTACACGCCGATCTTAAGCCGATTCTTGAAGAAACCTACGGCATCTTAGTCTATCAAGAGCAGGTGATGGAGATTGCCCATCGACTGGCTGGTTATAGCATGAACAAAGCTGACAACTTAAGGATGGCGATGGGTAAAAAGAAAAAAGAGTTGATGAAAAAGGAGAAAGAGAAATTTATAGATGGTTGTGTCGAAAACGGTTATCGGAAGAGTTTGGCTGAAAAAATTTTTAATTTTATTGAAAAATTTGCCGCTTACGGATTTAATAAACCTCATTCGGCCTCATACGGATTAATTGCCTATTGGACAGCTTATATGAAGGCAAACTTTCCAGTCGAATTTATGACGGCGCTTCTTTCCGCCGAACTGCAAGGAATAGCTGGCCCGCAGCGTGAAATAAAGATGGCGCAGGCGATTGAAGAATGTAGAAGGATGGAGATTGCAGTACTGCCACCGGATATTAATAAGTCGGGTCATAATTTCAAGATAGAAGCAAAGGCGATAAGATTCGGATTATCGGCGATTAAAAATGTAGGCGAAGCAGCAATTGATACAATTTTGACTGCAGGTAAAAATGGCCCATTTCGGAGTTTTAAGGATTTTCTTTATCGTGTTGACTTACGAAGAGTAAATAAAAAGACCGTTGAAAGCTTAAGCAAAGCCGGCGCGTTTAAGCAGTTTGCAAATCGAGCGACTTTGCTTTCCAACTATCCGAATATTGTTAAAGAGATAACCGGCGCTAAAGTAGCAGTTGAAAAAGGACAATTTAGCCTTTTTGGGCAAGAGAATTCCGCCCTAAAACTTGTCGACAATTTTAATCTGGTCGAAGATTTTAATGAAGACGAAATTTTACACATGGAAAAGGAGGTAATAGGCTTTTTAATAACCAAAAACCCTCTCTTAAAATTTCAAAGTTTGATCAAGAAAAAAATCACAAAAAAAATAGGCGACATAAATTTTGCCGATGTCGGTAAAACTCACATTTTGGCAGGAATCGTCAGCGCTAAAAAGATAATCAAGACAAAAAGGGATAATTCTGAGATGGCGTTTGTCAATCTTTTTGATGAGACGGGATCGATAGAATGTGTATTATTTCCTAAATTATTTACACGTTTGAGAGACTCAATCAATATAAACAGGGTTATCATGCTCAAAGGCAAGATTAATGAACGAGACGGAAGGCTTAGTGTTCTTATCGATAACGCCGTGGATTTGGATAATGTTGCTAGATAAACACCCTCAGGGTGTGTATTAATTGACTTTCACACCCTGAGGGTGACAGGCGCTATGAAATTTTCTTATTTAATTAGACGAAGGCGGAAAAAACTCATTAGCGAAGATAAAGAACCTAAAGGAGATGACCAAACAGGCTCTTCGGGGTTGGGGTTGACGGATGTAGGAGTTGATGTTAAAATGAAAAAGGATAAAGACGTCTATACGCTTGATGAAGAGGGTAATATCAAAAAAATTCCTAAAAGCGAAATAAGAAATAAAATTAGTCAAGAGAAAAATTTTTTGGATTTGCGCAATTTTAATATTGGTTTTTATTTACTTACCCCAATTATTTTAGGAGTTTTTTTGGGTTTAGGATTAGATTCTTGGTTGAAAACAAAGTCAGTTTTTTTTATCACTTTTCTTTTACTGGGAACTTTAGCAAGTTTTTACAA
>JACQRR010000116.1 GCA_016206365.1 Candidatus Roizmanbacteria bacterium
CTCCAATATCTTCCTCAAGACGAAATATTTTACCGTTTGAAATCTCTATTTTATTGACTCTGGCGTCAATTTCGTTGACATATAATCCTTCATATTTTTCATTATTGGTTTTTCTAAAAAGATCGTCGTTTCCTTTAATTAATATTTCCTTATTTATAAATTCATCTTTCCCTTGCCTTACTTCAAGAATTACTTTTGCTTGAGGAGATTTTCCCGCTTGAGTTCGAATTTCTGTCACCTTGAAAACAAAAGCGGAAGGGTCGGCTTCCTGTGTCCCATAAACTTCAATTTTTTTGACCAGTCCTTTAATATATGCATCATAGGGAGTCAATTTATAGACTAAGTTATAGATATGTTTGTGGGTTGCGCTGTAACGAAGTCGAAACAGAGAACGAAGATCATTTATTGCTGATTTTGAAAGTTCCGACTCCATGTTTTGCGGTTCGTCCATAATTACAATAGGATTTGTTTCCGCTACCAGATCAAGTGGGCTTTCACCATTAAATCTATCAGGAGTTTGGCGCATGATATTTGAGTCTTTATTAAAAGATTGAATCGTCATTATCATTATCTGAATATTTAAAGACTGGGAAAACTCTCTGACTCGCGTTAGTTTTTTAGAATCATATGCAAAGTATCCGAAATGGGTGTTGTATATTTCCTTAAAATGTTCTTTTGTCTGCTCGATTGTTTTTATCACACCCTCTCTTATGGCAACACTGGGGACAAGAATGATAAATTTCTTGAGACCATATTTTTTATTTAATTCCAATATAGTTCGTAAATATACATAAGTTTTTCCTGTTCCTGTTTCCATTTCGATAGAAAAGTCCACAGAATCTAAACTAGTAACAACTTCAACTTTATTTTGTTTTTGAATTACTTGTAGATTTTTAAGTATCCTGTCTTTATCTATTTCCAGTTCATTAGAGAAAATAGGAGTCGATTGGAGTCTAAATTCTTCTTTATTATTTATCAGATTTTTGCCTGTCTCAAAAATATCTATAACCGCATTTATTGCTTCAATTTGGTAATCTAAATTTTTATTAAACTTGAATTTCATAATATTTAGATTATTCTTTAAACATATTTACTATTTCTCGACTTCTTTGAAGCAAATCTGAATAAGTTAATACTTCAAGTCCATGTAGTGCAAAATTAAGTTTTCTCAACGCTTCTTTATTGAAATCATCCCAGTCGTCTTTTTTTCCAATTAAAATAAATCCTCGAGGTTTAACAAAAGAGACATCTAATTTATAAATTCTTTTAATTTCTCTTTTTAATTCATTTTGTAATCTGTCAATCTCACCTAAATAAGTAACAACTTGGCCTACTGCTTCATTAGTCTTAGAGGACCATTTATAAGAACCTGGATGACTTGGATCTTCTACAATAACATCTTCTTCAGGGAGTTTTATTTCTAAAACGTCAATAAAATTATCTGCCGTTAGAAAAATGTAATCTGGAATACTTCCATTTATATTAATTTTAGTTTTTTCTATAACTTTGATGTAATTTAACCCAAAAACCCAATTATTTGTATAAATCCATTCCTGCCAAGAATCTGAACCTGAATTTTCAGGATGTTTTTCATTAAGCCTTGTTTGAAATTTTAGAACAACCTTTTGTTTTTCTGACTGAATATACCCAATTGATAATCTATTAGCTAACTCTGGTTCACTCTCTTGCATTAAACTCCAAAATTCATCAGAATATCCCTTGCTTAATATTTTTTCAAAAACTTGTCTTTTAGTATCATTATCTACAACCACAACTTTATCTTTTTCCGCAACAACATACTCTTGCACTCCATCTTTTATTCCTTGTTTTACAATTTCCTCTCTTTCTTTAATCGCTTCTACAAGTTTTTTAACAGATTCGGTTTTTAATTCTATTTCGACTTTTGTTAAATTTTCTAAATTAATTTTTGTAAAATCTTCTTCTGTTAATTTTTCCCACGCTTCTTTTCCACCTTTTTTATAACGTATTAAATAGCCTCTTACTCCGCCTTCATGAACTTCTGGTTTAAAAATTAAAATTGTTTCCGGAGTTTTATAAATTAAGACAGCGCTAGATTCGGCAAAATTTCTGCTGAGTGTTTTTGTTTTTATTATTTTATTCATATAACTTTTATATTTATATTTCTCCTGATATTTATTTTTGTAGTATCGTCTAGGGCGGAGTCGAGACAAACAAAAGTATCTTCTTCAGAAAGATTAAGAGATTGCACTCGCTCTCTAGTTATTTTTTTCTCAAAAGTCACTAATAGTTTTCTTCCTCCATCGGTCACTTGCCAATATTTAAAATTACCATTCTTTTCTTGACTCACTTTAGAGTTAAGATCGTATCCTTCCTTAAGCAGTATTTCGTAAGCGACTGATTTTTCATCGTATCCATCGGATAATGGTTTTTCCAAAAACAGTTTCATCTGTTTTTTAAGTTTTTTCGGGTCATCTTTATCGGTAAGTATATTCCATTGACGATAATTAGATTTTGACAGAGCAAAAGATTTGAATCCCGTATCACCTTTATTAATCTTTCTTCCTGCCCGTCTAATTCTTTCTCTAGCAATTTCGGCAATTGTTTTATAGCCTGCTTTATACGCTTCGCTTCCATCACTAGTCGCTTCCGGCAACTGTACCATAATCCACTTTCTATTTTCTTCATCTTCGGCGTTTAAGTCCATTACAGCGTGAGCCGTCGTTCCCGAACCGGCAAAGAAATCTAAAATAGTATCGCTACCCGAAGTTGAACTATATAATAATTTTTTTGTAAATAGGGAAGGTTTGGGGAAAGGAAAAATTTGAGCATTCCCGAAAAGTTTTATTATTTCATTAGTCCCATGCTGGGTAAAAACATCGTCAATAATTGATTGCATCTTACCTCGTCTTATCTCACCTTTTTTATTTTTTAAATATTGCTTTGTATGTACTATCCATTTACTTCCAACTTTAATAAAATATAGCTCATTATTTCCCAACGCTTCTTCCACTTTTTCTTTTGACCATAACCATTGTCTTTTTGGCATAACTTTAGTGCCGTCTGGTGCTATAATTGGGAAAATCAGATTTGGTCTATCTCCCATAGTTTTAGTCGCTTCAAGAGGATGAGTTCTAAAAGGGCCTCTCATATCAATGTGTTCATCCTTCATAACGTAATATTTGTTAATTGACGATTCTTCTAGTGGAATAGTTATCTCCATAATAGATTCTATATTTTTGGAGTAAATTAAAACATACTCATGCAAGCTGACAAAAAATTTCTCCTTTGCGCCACCGCCATATCTTTTCTTCCAAATAATAGACTCGATAAAATTTTCCTCTCCAAAAATTTCATCCATAATTAGCCTCAAGTTTGCAACTTCGTTGTCATCTATGGAGATGAAGATGACTCCGTTTTCTTTGAGGAGGTTGCGAGCAAGAAAAAGCCGAGAATACATCATTGTGAGCCAATCGCTGTGGTAACGCCCTGCGGATTCGGGGTTACTAGTCATCTTTATACCGTTTTTGCTTTGTCCGGTTTTTTCGTAATAATCCGGGATGTTTTCGACGTAATCGTCTTTATAAATAAAATCTTTTCCTGTATTGTAGGGCGGATCAATATAGATCATTTTAATTTTTTCTCGGTAGTGTTTCTGAAGCAGTTTTAAGACTTCAAGATTTTCTCCTTCAATAAAAATATTTTCTGTCTTTTCCCAATCTTTACTTTCATTTTTCTGCGGAGTGAGAGTTCCTATCGAAGGGGTTCTTATAAGTTTAAAAGCGTTGCTTTTCCCCGCCCAATTAAGTCCGTATTTTTCTTCCCCAGCGATTACCTCCTCATCCTCAAAAAATTTCTTCACAGCATCAAAATCTATTTTATTTTCTTTCACGAATTGGGGGAAAACTCGGCGTAGATTATCTACATTTCTATAGTTTATATTCTCGGATGCAGTATTTACTTTTGTTAATTTCCTCATTCATGTATTTTATCACTTTTTCTCCTTTCTGTTGCTAAAAAGTTTACTCTCAAAGTTGCTATAATATCTTTACAATTCGTTTGATTAAACTCTAATTTTTTTAGAGCATGGTGAGAAAAACCTACAGAAGCGACGAGAGCTCCTCGTTAAGCGACCTTCTGTAGGTCATAGTCCGAAAGGGTTATGGGCAATCTCGAAAGAGAAAGTCAGCTTGCGGGGAGCTTTTTTCGTTGTTCAAAATATGCCTAAAAATCTTTCTCGTTATTATCATGCATGGCAACTACGTCAAAAGGGAAAAACCTTCAAACAAATTGGAGAAATTATGGGAATACACAAAAGCAGGGCTAATTTTTTAGTCCACTTCATTGACTATAAAATCAAATATAAAAAACCTCTGCCACATATACTCAAAGAACTAATAAAAAAATATTAAGCTCTCCGAAACGCTGATATGGAACAACGCGGTCCTCCGCCTCCATCGAGAAAATTTGCGGGAGTTTCAATAATGTTTATTGACGGATGTGCAAATTGTGAAAGTATGCGATGGGTTGTTGGAGCATCTAGTCTGTTTGGTATCACAAGAACTTTCCCTTGTCTTAAGTCTGCAATATTGCATCCTCCTCTCAAAGCTTCCGAATCTGGTATTTGATGAGTAGAAAATTTTCTTGGAGTTCTGCCTACAAAAGATGAAGCGACTATCGCATGTGGTTTATTGTCTTTTCCTTGAAAAAGTGATAGAAGAAAATCGAGATCTTCGTCATTTACTGTTGTTTTACCTGGAAGTTTAAATCCACGAGTCCTCACCGGCACTAGTTGCCACCCATTTTTCTTCATCATCCCTAGGACTTGTTTTATCTCTGCTTCATCTCTCTTTCTCATTCTTTTCAAAAAATCGTTTGAGTATTTAGGATTTGGTCCAATCATCTGATCTTCTGCATAAACAAAAAGTTTTGATGGATCAAAGTGTACGTAATTTCCTCCCGTGAATTCAGTGGGTACTCTTACAGAATGACTTCGAATAGACTCGAGCTCTGATTGAGGTAATAAATTTCTAGCATATTGTAGAATTTCTTCTAATTCGCTGCCGCCACTTTCAAATAACCATTGTCCTACTTCACGAAAAGAATCAGTCGGATACCAACGATCATAACGTGATTCTTCCCTTGGAAGAAGGATGGAAATAAATCCCCTTTGACTCAATATACTTGCTAATCCTTGGATCTCTGATTCAGAGACAGCTTCTGGGGGTCTAATAACTACAACATCTGTTGCTGAAGGATAATTTTTTCGTTCACCAGTAACTCTAAACGGAAGAGAAGAAAAATCATCTGATTCATCTACGTCTTTAAACTCTTCTTCAAGCATTCAACAATTTTACAAAAACAGCTGGAGAAAATCATAACCATATTGATTAAAAACTTAGGAATAGGTTTCGTTTTATTTCAGTCTTGTAAGGGCTTGCTGAACTTGAGGTTCGGGAGTGATAATCATTCTTCTCGGACTCAACACTCCCTCAACTTCATGAAGTTGATTCAATGTGAGAGGACGCATTGTAATAGGTTCAACTTGAGAATGTAACGGATTCTTGTCTTTCAATTGGTTGTTAAATTCGCGCGTTAAATCTGGTACATCTTCGTGAACGATATGAAGAACGTCCATATCGCTTTTAGAATCAAAGGATCCAAATGCCCAACTTCCATCTATTACGATACCTCGAACACTCGTATTGAGAGGAATACCAGTTGCTTTTTTCATCACACGCTGACGAACTCTTCCCTTAGTTATGAGTGCTAAAGCCTCCCGTTGTATATCTTGCATCATTCTTGGTCTTTCTTTAATAAGTCTAAGGTCTCGATCTGGTATTGCTCCCTCTTTCAACCATTTATCGGCATTTTTTCTATGTTTCTCTAAAACGTTAAGAATGTCAACTCCTTTCAATCCCATTTTCTTTGGGTCAAGTGCATACATCTGAACGAGTCTATCAAGTGTAACCTTCTCAAATGTTGCTAATCCTTCTGTTCCATAAGTATTTTTGAAAGCAGTTTTTAACATTACGAGAAGGTCTTGAGGCGAAGGTCGAGCTCCTTCAATTATCAAATCTTCTATCTCAGAAGCGGTAAGATTAGGATCAAACTTCATTAAATCTCCAAACTCATCCATGATCACGATTGTATCAAATTAAATTTATTGAGTGTTTATTTGATAAATGGAATATCAGAATGCAAAAAATCTTGTTGCCCTTTGGGCAATTTCCGCCCCTGCCTCTTTAAGACAAGTGATCCCGATTCAATCGGGAGAGCTACTAATCATACAATCAAAGGGGGTTTGCGGGGGAATACCCCCGCAACATCTTGAGAGTTTGGCTTAGGGCTGGTTGTTTAGCTTAAGCGGTTGAGAGTTAGAGGTGGTTATGGGTCAACAAGTAAATAGATGAATGACGCCAGAGAGTTAACCAGCGGTTGAGAGGTGACAAGCGGTAGGGAGTCAACCAGCGTTAGCTGGACTTGGCGGCTTAGGTCAGCTGGTAAGCCGCTCACCCCAGCCAGACTAGTCAGGAGGTCTGTTAGTCTAGGTAAAGGAGTCGGCTAAGATGTAGTCTGGGGTTGTAAGGTCTTAAACCATCAGCTCTGGTCGCCGTCCCTGTGGGAGTGCCTAGCGTCGGTTGTGGAAGCTCGCCATGTCGCAAAATTATGTGCGATTTGTCGCAAAAAGAGGTAAGACTTTGAAGAATTGTCTTTGCTACGAGTTCTTGATAAAATAGTTTCGAGCGAAGTTGTATATACGCAC
>JACQRR010000117.1 GCA_016206365.1 Candidatus Roizmanbacteria bacterium
GCGTCTCCGTTGGCCGCTTTAATTAAATGTTTAATTGAAGTGGAATCCCATTTGTGCTTTGGGTAGAGTTTAGAAGCTCTTTGAAATATTTTTTCCAATTCCTCATTGCTTAAAGAATATAAAACATAAACCTGACTACGTGAGATAAGCGGAGCATTAACCTCGAAACCTGGATTTTCTGTGGTTGCGCCGATTAGGACTATTGTTCCATCTTCTACATGAGGTAAAAATGCATCTTGCTGGGCTTTGTTAAAGCGATGAATTTCATCGATAAAAAGGACAGTATCTTGTTTAAACATCTGCTTTCGGTCTTTAGCTTTTTGGATAATTTCTCTTACTTCTTTGACACCACTTGTTACAGCAGAGAAAGCTATGAAATCGGCATTCACATAATTCGCTATGAGCTTTGCCAGTGTAGTTTTGCCACATCCAGGAGGTCCCCATAAGATCATCGAAGTAACTTTGCCGTTTTCAAGCATTTTTCTGATCGGGCCGTTTTTCCCAACCAAGTGTTCTTGGCCAACAAATCCTTCTAAAGTTTTAGGGCGAAGTTGATCAGCAAGCGGAGTAGTCATGAAGACATTTTATCACACCATCTTTGTCATCCTGAATTTATTTCAGGTTCTACTTTGTCATTCCCGCGAAAGCGGGAATCCAGAATTAAATAGATTCCTGATCAAGTTAGGAATGACAGATGCTGAAACGTGCTCAGCATGATATTAGAGTAGACCCATTTTTTCTCTAACCTCTTTTACAGTTTGGGAGGCGATTGCGCGGGCTTTTTCGGCGCCTTCCTTGATTACTTTATTCAAGTAAGATTGATCGGCCTCGATTTTTTTCCTTCTTTCTTGAAAAGGTTGAAGTTCTTTATAAATTGCTTCGGATATTTCATCTTTCACAGTAACAAATTGTAGAGTACCGTTATTAAATTCTTTTTTATATTTCTCGACTTCGCTCGAAAGATATAGGTTTGCAAAAGTAAAAAGTGTTTTTACACCTGGCGTCATTTCGCCGCCGGCTTTAGTTGCTGTTGGAACTGATCGAATTTTCTTCTGAATTTCATCAAGCGAATCGGTTAGATTGATATAGCTTCCCTCTACAGATTTGCCCATCTTGCCTTCGCCTTTTAGAGACGGAATATATTCGCCTTTGGTGGCAAAACGCTTAGGTTCGGGAAAATCCGTACCATAAAATTGATTCATCTTTCTGGCAATTTCGCGGGCAACTTCAAGATGTGGTTCTTGATCAATACCAACAGGAACGAGACTTGCTTTGTATATTAGAATGTCTGAAGCCATAAGAATTGGATAGTTAAGAAGCGCCATTGTCGAATGTCCTGGATGCAATTTCACCTTTTCCTTAAAAGTAGGAAGGTGTTGCATTCGGGCGATAGTGGCAACCGAAGAAAAATAAAAAGCAAGTTCTATATGTTGGGCAACTTCGGACTGCTGAAAAATTACACTTTTTTCAGGATCAAGTCCGGCTGCAAGATAATCAATGATGACCTCTCGCCGATTTTTTCTTAATTCTTCTATAGTAAAGGGAGTGGTAATCGTATGAACATCAGCAACCATATAGAGAGTCTCATATTCAGGATTATTCTGCAGTTCAAGCATTCCTTTTACAGCTCCAAGATAATTACCCAAATGTAATCTTCCTGTTGCGCGAATACCAGATAAAACCCTTTTTTTTCCCGAATATTTTGTCTCAGTCATTATTAAAGCTTTTTCAGCAACGTTAACGATTTGACTCCCAGGAATTTTAATTAGATCTTTTGTTTTATGTTTAATACTGTAGGAAAAACTACCTGATCCACCTACAATGTATTCCTTTTCAAGAACTTTTTTATCAATAAGAGTTTTTTTAATTGACGGGTTAAAGTAAATTGCAGCGCCTGGCTGTAAACCAGTAAGTTTTGTAAATTCTTCAGCAGTTGCTATTCTTAAGTTTTCAATTCCAAGATTTTTTTTGACCTTTTTATTATCTAATTTGCAGTCATCACATCTTATGATTGCAACGAACTCATCATCCGCTTTCATAATCAAAGTTGCTGCGCTGTCTGAACGAGTTAAAGCAAGTGAAGAAACTACTTCATCAATATTTTTTGAAGTAGGATGTTCCAGAATCGTATTTTCAATTCCTAGTTTTTTTATTTGATCGCTGTATTCTAATACTTTAGAATCCATCATAGGATTTAGTTTATCAAATTTTAATTGTTCTAGGGTGTAACTTTTGGTGTAGGTGTTTTACAGGTATCAACTTCTATTTCAAGTTTGTCGCCAAAAACTCCAATCGTTCTGTATGTTTCTTTTACTCCTCCTTGAGCTAGACATTGGTCAATTTCTAGTTGATGTTTTTCCGCCATTTTGGCGAAACCAATTAGGCTTAAACCGAACAAAACAAGGCTAATAAGCGATAATTCCAGTAAATTTTTGTTAGTTGATTTTTCCATATATTTATAGAGAATTTATAACCATTAAAAAAACCTCCTCGCGGAGGGTGATTTAGATCTAAGATTAAAGACTTTAGATTTTAGTAAAATTGCCCTCCGCATAAAGAGGGTTTTGCCAGGAACAACCTGTCATTCCGGATTTGATCCGCAATCTATCTGACTCTGGATTCCCGCTTTCGCGGGAATGACAATAAAAGTTATGACAATGATGGATAACGATTCTGGACAAGTCTTTCGACAAGTCTTCGACCGTGAGGCTCAGACCGAATCGGCTCAAGACACTGAGCAGAGTTGAAGTGCCAGAATGACAAAAAGTGCTGTTCATATATTTTGAAATCTTTGGTTTTGTAATTCGCGGGAGCCGCGGGTGACGGTTGCGACTCCAACTTTTAAATATTCGGAAATTTTATGCTGTGGGATGCCTTTTTTTAACATTTTGACAATTTGCAAACGAGTAGAGAGCTGATCTAACTCTTTGGGTGTCAAAATGCCGTATAAAAAATCTTTCATTGCCTCTTTTGATTTAATATTTAAAAACGCCTCAGCCAGTTCACTGAGCCAGTGAGGATTTTTCATACTATACTAGTATACTAGTATGATAGTAAATTGTCAAGCGCTGTTTTTGTAACCGTTCAGGAGTTGTCAAAGAAAATGTCATTGCGAGCGTAGCGAAGCAATCTCATGAGATCGCCACGGCTACTTTGTAGCCTTGCGA
>JACQRR010000137.1 GCA_016206365.1 Candidatus Roizmanbacteria bacterium
CAATGATATTATTCCACATACAGAGCTTCCTTTTTTTATTCCGGCAAATAAAGCTCAATATGAAGCACAATTTGGTTCAGAGAAGATAGAGAAGTATTTAAATTATAATGCATTAGTTCCAAAAGTTCGCGCCATGGCAATGTCATTATCTCATCAATTTGATCAGGGTAAATTTTCTACTTTCGTAAGCGCTCAAGTTGCTACTACCATGTGCGGTGTGGGGGAGTGTGGAGAAACCAGTTATCTTGCTGTTATCAAATTAATTCAAGCAGATTGTCAACCTTGTGTTAATTTAATTGAATGTAATGGGATGATACGAAATATCACTCAGAATGGTATTGAATTTTATAATCATGCATTTGTTATCATTGGAGATATGGGTAACGTAAATATCAATTTACCTTTGATGCAAATTTTAGAATCATTAAATGATGATTGTATTGTACTAGATCCTTTACTTGGAGTAATAACACAAGCGAATCAAATCACACTACTTCCTGAGGTGATGAATTATTTTAATATTTTTGGAATAAATCAGGTCGCTAATATACAAGAATTTGTGACAAATGCTAGTAAAGAGATAACGAACACTATCGTAGAGCAAGCAAAAAAAATCAGTGAACAAGCTAAAGAAAAATTAAATTTGGCGCCTAACATGGCCAATAAATTACCTGTAAAAAATCCTATATCACCAGTAAGATTTTTTAATACTCAGGATAGCAAGATTCCTAAAAATGAACCTATCAAGAACGATGATCGTCCTTGCTTGTGCAATTTGATATAGATCAAAACGGGCGAATATCGGATAAGAAGCTGAAATAAATAATGTTATTTATTAAAAAACTTTGCGGCAATTTTTTCAGTTTGACTCTTCCCAAACCATTTGGCTTCGTACACTTTTTCTTGCAACTCCTTGACTGAGTTAAGGCTCTCGATATTCTTACAAAAGGGTTCATGATTACTGATTTTTTCCAAGGCGGCCGCAATCTTGTCTTGACCACATAACTTTAATAAGCTTATATTCTTCTGCAAGAGTTCTTGTATCTTTGTTTTATTGTCTAGCAGCATTTGCATCACGTCAGCAGGTTTTTTAATATCATCATTTATTCCATTTACCAATAGCTGAGTGGTAAACAACAGTTTATAAGCTTGACGCATGAATCTCTCGTCTTTTGTTGCTTGATTGGTTTCTTTCTCAATGTCCTGAGTCTTAGCGAGAGAATCCGTTTCTATATAATCCAGCAGTCGTTTATATTGTTCTTGATCAGATAATATCTGATAACGATTGACTAAAAACTCATTACCATAGCTAGTTTGTTTCATTAATTCAGGCAATTCTGTTGCTGTTATCTGATAATCTTGAGCCGCTTCTTGTATTTTAGTTGATAACTCCTTGGTATTATTTTGAACACAACAATGTACTACGGTTCTTAGGGCATACTGCAGGCCGCTGTTATACCTCCTGATGCCTATAAAACCTTGGTTTTGTTTTAGCCTTTCGTCGTTATCTTTGGCAGCTTGTGATATAGCCTCTTCTAAAACACGCACTTTCTGGAACGACTTAAGATATTTTTCTAATTCTGGGCTAGGCTGGCCCTTGTTGCTTGGATCATCCGGATGATTGTGCATAAATTCTAGTATTTTACACGTGACAGGAACCAGGCCATCTTTATCATTCGTAATCATTCTAGCCACTTCATGACCTAAGTTACCATTTCCATCTGCATTATGAATAGCAATAGTGTTTTGATTAGCAGGATCTAATATCACGCCTGTTCCTACGATATCATCAACATATTCACCTTTCTCTTTATTTACGGGCTCTTTGCGAGCGCTCGCTAGCAACAGCTGTATAATTTCACCATGAGGAGCCTGCGGATTTTCTTTAATAACTTCATTATATTTTTTCTTTAAAAATTCTTCACTTCCAACAACATTACGATGACGCACAAAACCATCGCTACAACTAATCAATACAGCACGACAACCTTCTGGTGGGTTTGCTGTAAACGATATGAAATCTGGATCATCAGTTAAACCGTAATCTCTATGGTTCGCCCCGCCTATAGCGCGGGTTAGTGCGAGCCTGGTTTGCAATCGACCATCGGAAGTAACTTTATGTCCTAGCTTTTCAATGCGTTCTTTTTCTTTCAAATTGTTTCCATCATGGACATCTTTATTGAGTCTATTTACTGAGACTGCTTGACCTGTTTCGTTATTAACATACAGCACATAACTTTCAGAATCGCCTATGGTACTAATATAAACATTGGCAAGCCCCTAGTATTCTAGACACCTAAGAGCGTTATAATAACGCAATCGGAGGTGTTGAAAATGAGCGGAAAACGTTATCCAGAAGAGTTTAAAATTGAAGCAATCAAGCAGATTACTGAGCGAGGCTATAAGGCAAGTGATGTTGCAAAACGTTTAGGTGTTACAACGACAAGCCTAGATACTTGGCAAAAGAAATATGGGAACAACAATTCACATCATCAAACTATTACCAGTCAGCAAGAGGAATTACGACGTTTAAAATCCGAGTTACGACGCGTCACTGAAGAACGAAATATATTAAAGGAAGCCGCCGCGTTCTTTGCAAGCGAGTCAAAGAAAAATACGCGTTTATAAAATCTCGAATTTCAATATATTCGGTATCACTAATGTGTCATCTGCTTGAAGTGCATCGCAGTGGATTTTATGCTTGGTTAAAGCAACCGGAGAGTCGACGCCAACAAGAAGATAAAAAACTTGTCGGCCAAATAAAACAGTTTTGGCTTGAGAGTGGATGCGCATATGGCTATAGAAATATCCATCGTGACCTTAAAGAGAGCGGTATATCTGTAGGAAAGCATAAAGTGTATAGACTTATGAAACAAGAAAACATTCAGTCAAAGCGCGGATATAAGCGCCATAAAGGATTTAAATCGGGACTGGAAGCGCAAGCTGCGCCAAATAAGTTAGCTCGTCAATTTAGCGTAGATAAACCAAATAGTGTGTGGGTCACCGATTTTACTTATATTCGAACGCATGAAGGATGGCTATATGTAACAGTTGTAATTGATTTATTTTCACGACAAGTCATTGGCTGGAGCATGAAAAGCAGTCCGAAATCGGATTTAGTAATTGATGCGTTGCTAATGGCGGTATGGCGCCGACAACCGAAAACTCGGGTGTTGGTTCACTCTGATCAAGGCGTTCAATATACGTGTTCAGATTGGCGTAAATTTTTGGCCGACAACAATCTTGAAGCTAGCATGAGTCGTCGCGGTAACTGTCATGATAATGCTGTTGCAGAAAGCTTTTTTTCATTAATGAAAACTGAACGCATCAAACGAAAAATATTTGATACAAGGGAGGAGGCACGGAGAGAAATATTTGACTATATCGAGCTTTTTTATAATCCACGTCGACGACACAGCAATAATAATGGTCTTGCGCCAGCTGTGTATGAGAAACAATACAATGAGAAGCTTTTAAGTGTCTAGTAATATAGGGGCTTGCCACTTCTAGTAGCTGAATATTATAATCCAACACCGGTAGTTGTACCGTATAGAGGATATGCTGATCGTTTATTTAAGCGTGATTTTGCTGGAGAAATTATGGATAGACATCCACAAATGCAATTATTAGATTATGGATTTAGCCATCATCGTGATCCAAATTTCCCGCAAGATGATGTGAATTGGTTTTTAATGGAAAAGGTAGGATAGTTTAAACTATTATTTTGTTGTGTTGTTTTTTTCAGTATATTGATACGCCTGGTGATTCGCATAGAGATGATTTTATATATCAAGTTTTGAAAGAGTTAATATGAGATTTTTTTTTCGCGTTGATGCTTCATTTTTAATTGGAACAGGCCATGTGATGCGTTGCCTTACACTGGCTGATGCACTGCGAAAACAAGGTGCAAATTGTTATTTTGTGTGTCGCGCACATATTGGAAATTTGTTAAATCTGATTCAGCAACGCGGTTACCAAACCTATTCTTTACCCGTTTTAAAGGATCAAAGTCATCATGATAAGAGTTTGCACGAGAGTACACTTTCTACACATTCTTCTTGGCTTGGTACAGATTTGGAAACAGATGCTAATCAAACACTCACAGCCATAGGAGAAAGATATATAAATTGGTTGATCGTCGATCATTATGCTCTTGATATTCGCTGGGAAAAAAAAATTCGTCATATGTGCTGTCGACTGATGGTGATCGATGATCTTGCCAATCGCCCACATGATTGTGATTTGTTGTTAGATCAAAACTTGGGGCGTTCTGCTTCTGATTATACGAATCTGGTTTCACCGAGTTGTGAGCTGCTAATAGGACCTCAATATGCTTTGCTTCGCCCTGAATTTTCTGCATTACGTTCTTATAGTATTAATCGCAGAACAAACTTAGAATTTAAGCATTTATTGATTACTATGGGCGGCATTGATAAAGATAATGCGACAAATAAAGTACTTAATGCTTTACGAAACTGTATTTTACCAGCAGATTTAAAAATTACAGTTGTCATTGGGCAGTATGCTCCATGGCTTGAAGAAGTGAAAATTACTGCGGCTAAAATGCCATGGTCGACGGAAGTATTAGTAAATGTTCAGAACATGGCGAAATTAATGGCAGATAGTGATTTAGCTATTGGAGCGGCTGGAAGTACATCTTGGGAACGCAATAGTTTAGGACTTCCTACATTGATTATTGCACTTGCAGAGAATCAGAAAGCAATTGCCAAAGCACTTAATGTTGCAGGTGCAGCTATAGAGATCAACTACACA
>JACQRR010000123.1 GCA_016206365.1 Candidatus Roizmanbacteria bacterium
GCTCAACATGACAAGTTAAACTATAATTAACCGCGTAACTCCTGTTAGAAATTAGGAATTAGATATTAGAAATTTTAAAGTATGAGTACAATTCAAGATTTTTCTGGATATACTCCCACCTGGTGTCCGGGCTGTGGAGACTGGGGGATAGGTATTGCGATCAAAACAGCTTTTGTCCAACTGGGTTTGGATCCGTCTTCGGTTATGGTGGTTTTTGGTATAGGCTGTTCGGGGAATATGAATGATTTTTTAAATGCATATGCCATTCATGCGCTTCACGGCAGAGCCTTACCCAACGCAATAGGAGCAAAACTCGCCAACCATAAGATGCCGGTTGTAGCGATCGTTGGAGACGGGGATTGTTATGGTGAGGGAGGTAACCATTTTATTCATGCCTGTCGAGGGAATCATGATATTACAGTTATTGTTCATGATAATGGAGTCTACGGACTTACGACTGGACAGGTTGCACCAACTGCCCAAAAAGGTTTCAAATCAAAGTCCACTCCCTCAGGAATCATAGAAATTCCCATAAACCCAGTAGCGCTAGCCCTAACCCAAGGAGCTACCTTTGTAGCACAGACATTTGCCGGCAATGTAAATCATGTAATCGAGATGATAAAAGAAGGAATAAAACATAAAGGATTTTCCCTAATTAATGTTCTTCAACCCTGTGTTACTTTTAACAAAATAAACACCTATCAATACTATATGCAACATAGCTATAAACTTGCCGGTGAATATAAAAAAGATAACATGGAAGAAGCCTTGAAAAAAGGTATGGAGATGACTACGACAGAAAAATTTCCTCTCGGAATTTTATATCAGGTACAGCGTTCGACTTTTAATGATCAATTGTCCCAGTTATCAGAGACAACGCTTTTGGAAAAACAAAGATTTTTAGACTTTGAAATCTTGTATTCTGAATATGTTTAAATCAGAGTCATTTATTTGATCGATGTCTTAAGTTTAGATTATAAAGACAAGCCAAAAAAACTATAGGTTTAATCGGATTTAATAAGGTTTGACAATTAGCAATTAATTTGTTAAACTGCTAAAAAGATGTCAATTTTATCTAGACAATTAGAACAATTAATTTATCCAGTTATAGCAGTGCGAGACGCTATAGTCTTTCCTGGAACAGAAAATGTTCTTGTCTTTGGTAGACCCAAAAGTCTGGCAGGGATAGAAGAAGGCAGCAAAAGGGGAAACAAGGTCGTCCTTGTGATGCAAAAAAATTCTTCGATGGACGATCCGCAAAAACAAGATCTTTATGATGTTGGCGTGCTTGCAGCAATAGAAAAAACAGTAGCGGGTGAGAAAGGAGAGATAAATACATTAGTAAAAGGCCAGCAGAAAGTAAAGATTCTTGAATATACAAAAGAGACTCCATATTTAGAGGCAAAGATTTCAAAGCTTGATGATATAGTCACCGATGATGAGGAAGTACAGGCGATGGCAAGATATCTTGTATCGCAGATAAAAAGAGCCATTAATCTTGGAAAAACGGTTGATTTGGTCTTTTTGATGAATATCCTCAATATCACAAATCCTCAAGATTTTTCTTATCAAATAGCCGTGGTACTAGACATCAAAACCGAAGAACGGCAAAAACTTCTTGAAGAAACAGATCTTAAGATTCGATTGAAACAGGAGGTCGACTATGTCAACCGTGAGATCAAAATATTGGAGATTGAAAAAAATATCTCCTCAAAAACACAACAGAAATTTGAACAAGGTATGAGAGAATCTTTTCTTCGAGAGAAAATGAAGACGATAGAAGAAGAGCTGGGCGGAAAAGGTGAAGATCGAGACATAATGGAGTATAGGGAGAAAATTAAGAAAGCAAAAATGCCTAGAAATGTAGAAGAAAAAACATTTAAGGAGCTAAAGCGACTTTCACAGATGTCTCAATTCAATCCAGAAGCTTCTTATATCCGAACCTATTTAGATTGGTTGGTAGAGTTGCCTTGGTCGGTTGCATCAGCTAACAACGTTGACATCAAGCTTGCAGAAAAAATTTTAAGCGAGGATCATTATGGATTAAAAAAAATCAAAGAGAGAATTTTGGAGTATTTGGCTATCATGGAGCTTAGAAAAAGAAAAGAGCAAAAAGTCCAATCGCAAAAAAAGGAGCATCAACCTACTATTCTTTGCTTTGTCGGTCCACCTGGCGTAGGTAAGACTTCGCTGGGAAAGTCGATTGCTCGTGCGCTCGGCAGAAAATTTATCAAGATTTCGCTTGGCGGAATTCGTGACGAAGCAGAGATTCGAGGTCATAGGAGAACCTATGTAGGCGCACTGCCTGGAAGAATAATCCAGGGAGTAAAACAAGCCGGAACTAAAAATCCTGTGTTTATGCTTGACGAGATAGATAAAGTTGGGAGAGACTATCGTGGTGATCCGTCCGCTGCTCTGCTTGAAGCCCTAGATCCCGAACAAAATCATTCCTTCTCTGACCACTATCTTGAAGTTTCGTTTGATCTTTCGGACGTGTTTTTTATTACAACGGCAAACATCCTTGATACAATACCTGACGCACTTCTTGATAGGTTGGAAGTTATCCACTTCCCAGGCTATACCGAAGATGAAAAATTTAGCATCGCTAAAGGTCATCTTATCAAAAAACAGCTAGATGCGCATAGTTTGTCTGGCGAAGAAGTTAAAATTACCGATAACGCCTTACGTTCGATCATCCGAAGATACACAAGAGAAGCTGGCGTTCGTGAGCTGGAGCGACAAATTGCTGCAATCTTTCGGAAGGTCGGTCGCGAGATTGTTGAAAAGAAAATTGAATCAAAGGTTGTTGGAGTGACTGACGTTGCAAAATATATTGGTCCATATAAATATTCTTCACAAATGATTGAAGAGAAAGATACTATAGGTATTTCAACTGGTTTAGCTTGGACACAAGCTGGAGGAGATGTTCTTTTCATTGAAGTTGCGGTGATGCCAGGGAAGGGAGGGTTGACTTTGACCGGACACTTGGGAGAGGTGATGAAAGAATCTTGTCAAGCTGCTCTTTCTTACATCCGCGCCAGATGGGATCTTTTTGGTCTGACAAAAGAGTTTTTTAATAAGATCGATATTCATGTTCATGTGCCAGAAGGGGCTGTGCCAAAGGATGGCCCATCGGCAGGAATTGCGATAGCCACGGCTATGGTTTCAGCGCTCGCCAAAATTCCGGTTAGAAGGGATGTTGGGATGACGGGAGAAATAACACTTAGAGGCAGAGTTCTTGAAATCGGTGGAGTAAAAGAGAAGGTGATAGCAGCTCATAGAGCAAACATAAAAACGGTTATTATGCCAAAAGACAATAAGAAAGATTTAGAAGATATACCATCCTACGTGCTCAAAGATTTAGATTTTGAATTTGTAAATCATATGGACGAAGTACTAAAGGTGGCGTTGGCTTTCCCCAAGAATCATCAAGGGTTTCCAATGATCCCGAGAAAGCAGTTTGCACATCTTCCAAAACCCGCAGAGAATGCAGGTAAGCTAAATTAAATTTTTTAAGTACAGAAAGCTATTCCTGAGTTTGGAGAGAGCGTTGTAGATTTTGTACTCAACAGGATTTATAACCAGATCAAAGCTGCCAATAAGTTGAGTAAATTTTCCTCCATAACCCTGTTTAAAGCGTGTAAACCCAGCCCAAGGATGACCATTTTCATAATCTGCTGACAACGATCCCCACACGTCAAATTTTTTTGCACTAATTTTCCTTCCCAATCGGATTGCTTCCCAGAGCAAAAGATTAGAAGCCATCAGATTTCTAAATTCTAATGAAGTTCCTCCATATGGATAATACATCGTATCGTGAAAGAAAAATAATTCGTAGGCAGCAAGAGGCGTATCTTTATAAAATGCAATCAAGATGTAGGCAATTTCTTTTTTTAAGTTTTCCCAGACAGTTTTATGGTAAGAAAGACTGTGGCCAAAATATTTTTGCCTCTTGCAGGTTTCAAAATAAAGTTTTGAGAAAATTTCAAAAGCTTCGTCGTTTGCTATTTCTTTCACCACAACACCTTTTTTTTGAGCGAGGCGAATGTTGTAGCGAGTTTTATGGTGCATACTTTTTAGTAACTCTTCTTCGGATTTGGTAAGATCAATTATTTGAGTCCAGGAAGGGAAGAGGGGATGGGGAGATTTAACCAACCTTTTGTCATTCCGAAGGAGCGATGCGACTGAGGACTCTAGCGGAGCGTAACTTGCTTTTTTTACGCTCCCTTCGGTCGCTAGATCCCTCTCGGAGTTTACCC
>JACQRR010000118.1 GCA_016206365.1 Candidatus Roizmanbacteria bacterium
AATTTATGTTCCGGAGCAAGAACAATGAAAGTCATACCAAAATTTACAGGAGCGGTAGTAAAACAAGTAATAACTTCTTTTGAATTTTTTACGGGATATTCCATATTTATTCCTACTTTTCTTCCTATCCAATTATTCTGGCCAACCTGAACCTGCTTAGGCCAGTCTATATATGCGTAATCAGCGTTCTTTTTCCATAGCAGTCTATCTGCGTAATTTGTGATCTTTAGGAACCATTGTTCTACCTCTTTCTGAATTACAATGCTTCCACATCTCCAACACTTTCCGTTCTCAATATTTTCATTAGCTAGCACCGTCTGACAGCTAGGACACCAGTTGGACAGAGCTTTTCCTCTATAGGCAAGTCCACGTTCGTACATTTTTAAAAAAATCCATTGATTCCAGCGATAGTACTCAGGCAAGCAGGTTACGACGACATCATCCCAGTTGTTTAACATTGTTCCCATGGTCTGAAACTGCTTGGTCATATTCTCGATATTTTTCAACGTCCAGTCTTTAGGGTGAATTCCTCGTTTGATAGCGGCATTTTCGGCCGGAAGCCCAAATGCATCATATCCGATCGGGAAAAATACGTCATAACCATTCATCCTTTTATATCTAGCCAAAACATCAGGTACCGTGAAAGTAAACCAATGCCCAATATGCAGATCTCCCGAAGTATAAGGTAGTTCAACAAGGTTATAAAATTTTTTATCTTTCTTGCCGATTGCCAAAAATTGAAAACTGTACAACTTTTCTTTTTTCCATTCGTCTCTCCATTTTTCCTCAAATTCTCTGGGTTGATATTTGACTACCATTCTCGTATTGTACAAACAATCTCCCGACTTGACAAGAAGCAGATTGAAATAGAATGGCTCTGAAATCAAAATTTAATATGACAGAGGATATAAATGAAGAAGTCCTAGATAATAAATTTTTTAAAGAGATTTTTAATTTCCTTTTTCTTATCCTGTGCTTATTCGATTACCTTTCCTCCAATTATTCTAGCTAAATCACGGAAAAATTTCTTTAACTGATCTAATGTTAAAGGTTTAATCATCTTCGGTAAAAACTCCAGCTTTTCCGCTTGGATGAAATCTTCTCCTAAAGAAATCAAGTCTAACTGAATCCTAAACTTAGCTTCAACCGCATAAATAAAATCCCAAATAGTAAATTTTTTCAATAAGAAATACAGGTCAACATAGTCTTTCGGATTGTTCTCTAAATTAATAGTCAAGATTTTATTGGCTCCGATGTCTTTCTCGCTATCTATTTCGACACCCTGATAGACTGTTCCTTTCTCGATTCTTTTATAGGGAAAATCAAGAAAATCAACTTTTAATGTCTGGTTGTCCTTTTCCAATTCAAACCATAAAACTGTCTCTTTTTTGGTCATTTTTAAAGTTACATTAAATTTATTGGCAAATTGATTCATAAAATTTATGATAAGATTTTGGTCAAATTCTTTCTTTGCAAAAAAGTCAAGATCTTCCGAGTATCGATGTTGCAGATAAAAAACGCTCAAGGCTGTCCCCCCGCCAAAATAAAATTTATCTTTTAAGTTTCGTTCCTTGGAAAATTCAGTAAAAAACAATTGCTGAATAGGTGTAAAGATTAATTTCCCCATATCAGATATTTTAAAAATCGCTTCCTTCCTGGCTCAAGATGAAGCCTGCTCCAATATTTTTTTACCAAATTGATAGGAATCCTTTCTTTATCTTTTAGATAGACTCCATTATTAATCATTCGCTCCAAAATTAGAATCCGACCAGACTCGGTTTTTTTAAGCTTTTTTATGTCATAATCCCAGATAAAAACCATATTTAAACAATTAACAATTAACGATTAACTATTATATCTTTCTTCGCTCCTCTTGACAAGTAAAAAAAACAAGCATCATAATTCACTATGAAATGAATCCGTTAATTGAAGCTTCATATATTAATTTAACCAGGTTGGGAGTACCTGTAGAAGATTTTATTAGATTAATGAATAGAGGAACTCGTGGAGGAAAAATTGACCCTACTGAATGGACAGATATAGGTAACACAGCTTTAATAGGTTTTCTTGGATTTTCTTTACTACGCCTATTTATTTCTCCAATTATTAAAGAAACAACAGTTTCACGAAAAGCTATTTTGCCCCTAATAGGAACTTTAGCAGGAACCATTTATGGAGGATATCATGCATCACAAGATTAGTCTAGTAAAATTTCTTAATTAATTTTTGAATTTCTTTTTTCTTCTGCTCCGTCACCTCGACCATTACAACTCCCATATCTATCTGACCATATAAAACAACCGAATGAAGCGGAGCAAATAATATTGCCGGCAAAGCCAAAATATCTTCTTCACCTTTCACAACTATTAACTGCTTTTCCTTTGTCGTAAAAAAATCGAAGTAAAATAAAATTCAATTTAGACTGCTGTGATAAAATATTATCGATGGAAAAGCTTGCTACATGGCCTAATAAAGTCCTTATGACGACCGAACTTCCAACAGGCAGAGCTGATGGAGTAAGCAATTTGATAACCCACCTAGGACCACAATTCGTAAATGCCGGTATCGAAGTTATACTTGTTCAACCTCATCCTAAAAAAGGTTTTTCCCTGCCAGGATATGCCGACGCAAAGGTAGCCTTTGGATTTCCTGCTTATTATCATCAATTTAATGAGCAGCGGGTTGACGTGGTTCATGCTCTGGCACCTGCTCTTCTTGGCATGTGGGCGCTAGACTGGGCCGCCGAGCATAACACTCCTCGAGTTGCATCATTTAATACCAATATCCCCGAATATATGCTTTATTATCGTTTAAGCTACTTGCGGGGAATAGCTTGGTTTCTTTACAGATGTGTGCATAACTCAGCTAATCTTAATTTGGCTCCCTCTCAATCTGTAGCAGAACAAATGACAGCTCATGGTATCAAACACGTTGAGGTTTGGGGGAGAGGCGTTGACAGCAAGCTATTTAATCCTGATAAGAGAAGTGAAAAATGGAGAGCTAAACTAACAAATGGTAGACCGACTAGCCCGGTTGTTTTATATGTAGGAAGATTAGCCGGAGAGAAAAATCTTGAAATTCTAGAACCGACCATTGCAACTCTACCGGAAGCTCAATTTGTTTTTGTAGGAGGTGGACCAAGAAGAAAAGACCTCGAGAAAATATTTGCCTTTCCTAACGTTACTTTTACCGGGTATCTGTTTGGGGAAGAATTGGCTTCAACCTATGCTTCTGCAGATATATTTATTTTTCCATCTTTAACCGAAGGATTTCCCAATTCTGTCCTTGAAGCGCTTTCTTCTGGTTTATGCGTTGTAGGATTTGATGCTCCAGGGGTGAGAGAAATTATAGGTGACAGCGGGGCTGGCCTATTGGCAAGACCCAACGATATTGAAAGCCTAAAAGATAATTTGTTCCGATTGATTTCCGATTCGTCTCTGCGATCATTTCTGGGTACGAAAGGGAGGGAGTATGCTTTGACTAGAACTTGGCAAAACTGTTTCGCTCGACTATTAGATTATTATCGATCGTTAAGATTACAGCCTAAGTAAAGTCTAATAAGCTTACATTTTTGGCTTCAGTATTTTTGACAATTTAAATTATATAAAGTATAATATAAACTCATATGAACCTTTCAGAAGCTGCCTATGTAAGTTTAACTCAAGCTGGAATAAATGTTGAATCTTCAATTCAACTTATAAATGGGTTACTTAATAAGGGGAAAATTGATCCTCATGAATGGGGAGAAATTCTTTACGCAGGCTTAATCGGCGCCGTTGGAGCTGCCATACTAGGCATAGCTACTGAATTAATTGATAAAGATCCGCATCCACGAAAAATTTTTTGGCCTTTAATGGGAGCGCTAGCAGGAAGCATTATTGAAGGATATAACGCACTTCAAGATTAGATTAATCGAATTTCTTGAGTAATTTTTCAACTTCTTTTTTCTTTTTTACAGTCACCTCTACTATTACCACACCCAAATCAATCTGTCCATATAAAACTAAAGAATGTAAAGGCGCCAAAAGAATCGCAGGTAGAGCAAGAAGATCTTCCTCACCTTTTATAATAATTAATTGTTTTCTTTTAGTTTTTAAATAATTAGCAAGAGCTCTTTTTATATCTCGAATCGCACTTATACTAATTGTTCCAGGAGGATTTTTAGTTGTAAATTTTTGATTTTTGCTTTGTATTTTTGATATTTGATATTTGACATTTGACATTTTGCCTAAATCTTGCCTACGCGTTCTAAAATCAATTAACTTAACTTCAGGTTCAATATTAATCCTTAAGAGAGACTC
>JACQRR010000120.1 GCA_016206365.1 Candidatus Roizmanbacteria bacterium
ATTTATGTTTTTGATCCAACTGTTAATGATCCTTTAAGTAAAGTGCGAGGAGTAGGGAGATATCTACAAATCCTTAAAGAAAATTTTGGAAAAACCTGGATTTTCACGAATGATCTCTCGGCAATGGAACAATCGAACAATGAAACAATTTTTATTAACCCCTTTTTTAACTTCTTGCAATATCCCTTAACAATGAGACGGATTGCCAAAAAACAAGTTGCCGTCATACACGATCTTATCCCTTTAAAATACCCCGAACATTTTCCCATTGGCGTCAGAGGTAAATTAAACATTTTTTTAAACAAACTAGCTTTAAAAAATTATGATCTTATTATTACCGACTCTGAAACAAGCAAAGATGATATCATGAAAATTTTGAGAATGGATGAGAATAAAATTAAAGTTATCTATCCTTGTCTACCCAAAATTTTCTCAATTTCCAAACCCCAAATCCCAATTACCAATCAAGCCCCAATTCCCAATGAAAAAAATAAAAAAATTTTTGGAAATTGGAAATTGGAAATTGGAAATTCGTTCTGTCTTTATGTTGGTGATGCCACCTGGAATAAAAATCTTGTCAATCTTGCTAAAACCATAAAAATAATAAATGTTACATGTGTATTTGTGGGAAAAACATTTGAGATCCTGAAACCAGTTCAGGATGACAAAATCGATAGAACCTCCGAGGTTGAGGAGGATCCCGACGTTACGTCGGGAGACGGGAAAACCTCGGAGGTTAAATTTGAAAATGCTTGGCAAAAAGAATTAAAAGAATTTAATAAAGAAACAAGAGGTGATAAACGATTTATTTTTTTGGGTTATGTTCCGGACGAAGAACTAATTCTACTATATCAAAAAGCTCGATGTAATCTATTAGTCTCCCGAGATGAGGGTTTTGGATTTTCTTATCTTGAAGCAGCTTCACAAGCCTGCCCTTCAGTCCTATCTAACACTCAAGTCCTCCATGAAATTTCAATTAATCAAGGAGCATTATTTGCCAACCCAGATAATCCTAACGAAATAGCAAATACAATCGGTGAGGTATACTTTAATAATGAAGTGAGAAGTAAACTTGGGATCGAGGCTAAGAGAAGAACAAAGTATTTCAACAATAAAAAATTTATAAGTGACTTTTATAAAGTTTTGAATTTTAATATTTAGGATTTATTTAGAAATTAGAAACTTTTAAGTATGGATCTTTTAACTTACGCCATTATCTCGGCCGTCTATATTATGATTATTCATTTTGCGGTTGGTATAGGTAATGAGTTTAAACTATTTATCATGATATGCATCTTTATTATAGGAGCGGCTATGGGTGCCTACATTAAAACTTATGAATTTGGCCTTGCAGCAGCTTTTATTTTTTCACTAATAACTTGGTAGGGCAGAGTTTTTGATTTACACTTGACAAACAAATTTTAATTATGTTAGTCTTAATTTTATTAGGTCTAAATTATATCGATTCAAGCCCAGAGTAATTTAAGATATGAACGAGGAAAAACTTAAGGAAAAACGAGTACTATATATTTTACTTGGAACTTTAATAATACTTTTTCTATTGCTATTATCATTATTGAGCAGAAGACAGAAACTCGACCAGAGATTATTAGAGCAAGCACAGCAACAGAATACGACCGACACCTCTGCAGGTAAAGCGCCTCTCACATTACCACTTCCCAATACCGCTTTTTCCGGATATACTTTGAACGCAGAACTTCCCAGTCTGCCTGAATCTGTTAAGTTATCTGATCTTAAGACTTCGTTTACAACTGGTGAGGCTTTAGATCTGGCTACAAAAATAGGGTTTGACAACTCGATAGTCGATGACGGTGCAAGTATGATTCTAGTTACAGATCAATCTGGAGATCAACAATCTCTACTGACAGTCAGTAAAACAACTGGAGGTTTTCTCGTTGTATCAGAAATTGGCTATCCTTCTGGTGTAAGCGGAGCTGACATAACAGCTGCTGCCCGATCTTTCCTTACGAAGATGGGCATTATGGATGACACGCTGGATGCTTATGCTACCTATAAGAGAGAAAGTTCACCCGGAGTCACCTTTGTTGAGTTTCACAGAAATTGGGAAAAGCTTGGATTGCCCATCCTAAATCCAGTTGGAGTGCTTAATCTGGATCAGACCGAAAGGCTCGCCGATGTAAGGTTAGGCTACATTGAGAACGCCGCGCCAGACGACCCTGACGTTATAGAAAGCTCTGATGGCAACGCTGGAAAGGTGCGACCTAACCAATTCAATACTGTCACGGTTGGAGTATTAGATGAAAACAATAACATAATGTCTGTAGCTTCGAATGTTAAACTATTTAATAGAACACAGCAAAAGTCGTCAACTCAAACTCTTAAAACACCCGAGGAAGCATTAGAAGAACTAAAAAGCGGTAAGACTTCTTTCTCACTAGTCAAACCAACAGGTGAGGGAGTTGTCAATTTAAATACCACCTTTCCTAATAGCCAAGCAGTCGCTGAAAATGCTGTCATAAATGAAGTTGTCTTAACCTACCTTGATGAGGTTGGTCAAAAAACTCAGAGCACTCTTTATCCACATTATCTTTTTAGAGGAACAACAACTCTGGCTTCAGGTTATGAAACGCAATTTGTCGAAACTGTACCAGCCGTAAAACAAATCAATACGTTGGGTGTGTTTGCCCAAAATTCTCAACCTACCGTCTTTCCCGGGCAAGGAAGCACTCTCCAGTATGGTACATTTAACTGGTTAAGTCCAGGACCTAATCCTAATCAAAATCTGGCTTGCGCAGGTTTAACTCAGATTTTTCAACTACCAAATGGCGGGTACATTGGTTGGTACCCCAACGTGGCACCAAGAAATTGGTATTATGTCCCTCCTCCAGGAGAAGTGATAGATGCAGCAAAGATGCAAGAAGTCAAAAAGATATTGCGATGGGAAGCTGCTAAAGCTTGTAAAGGTAGCCTCAACGACCCATCAATTTGTGCTTATTCTGACACAGGCGTCAATCTGCAAACTGCATGTTACTATGCAGGTTCTGGTTCTCCGTTTATGTATTTTTACACACCAGAAGCTAAACAATTAGAAGTTCGTTTAGCTAAAAATGCCGTCACTTATGCGGATCCACCTTTATCAAGAGAGGGACTATGGAATTTTACCACCTCTCCAGATGGAACGCTTAAGTTGACCAATGGTTTAGAAAAAGAAAGACTTTATTACGAATTTAACAAAGATGTTTTGAAATCTAGCTTAGCAAGTCTAAAAAATAATAAACAAGGTTTTGCGGTGGAAAGAAGTAAACTCGGTGAATTAACCTATTCTCTTGCTCTAAAATTAGGTTTGAACTCATCAGAAAAAGAAAGTCTTTTAGTGGAGCTGACTAGAGAAGCTAACCAGCTCTCTTCTAGAACTCTTAAAGTTGGCCTCTTAGATAGACAGTTGGTTGACAAATTACTGCCGGTTTCAGTTACTCCCCTACCAGACAATTATCATCGAGTCTTATTCTATGTAACTTCGGGGAATGTAAAAGAGAAACTCCAAACCCCATCTCTCCAGAAACTAATAAGAGAGGGTGACACTGTAGTTGAGGTCGGTGCTGTAAGTTTTTAACCTTCTTAATAAAGATTGAATAACTTCAAACTATTTTCTTTTGTTATCTTAATCAACTTATCTAACGGTAATTTCATTTCTCCAGCTAGGCTAGAAGCTATTAAATCTAGGTTTTTAGGTTCATTTGTGACCTGTCTGCCGGCAGGCAGGAATTTTCTTTGACTTCGCAATGGCTCGGGAAGAAGAAATGGAGAGTCTGTCTCCAAAACAAGCATTTCTAAAGGAACTTTTTTTATAAACTCCTGTTTTTCTCTCCAATAGGTCACATCACCGTCCACGCCTATATAAATATTGTGCTTTTTGGCAAAATGTAGTAGAGACGGGGCATGCCCCGTC
>JACQRR010000121.1 GCA_016206365.1 Candidatus Roizmanbacteria bacterium
ATCGTCAGTTAATTCGTATCTTAAATATTTTTGATTTTTGATATTTGATATTTGATTTTGATCTATAGTTTTGCCGCGATTAATTTTGTAATTTGTTGTAAGGTCGTCAATAAATTTTTTCCTAACTGTTTTGTGCGACTCAGAGAGAAACATGTCAGACATGATAATAACGGGAGTCTGATAAATATCAGCTAGATTAAAAGCCTTGGTGGTGAGCTCAAGCATCTCTTCATTATCTCCAGGAGCCAAAACAATTTTTGGAAACTCTCCATGGCCAGCGTGGCAAGCGAAGAGAAGATCCCCTTGTTCAGTCCAGGTGGGCATTCCTGTAGCTGGTCCGGGTCGTTGCGCAAGAAATATGACAATCGGAATTTCGCTAATTCCTGCCAAAGACACAGATTCGACCATTAAGGCAAATCCTCCTCCCGATGTACCCACCGCCGATCTAACACCAGCAAATGAAGCTCCTAGCGCCGTATTTATGACTGAAATTTCATCCTCTGAATGACGAGCAACAATTCCGGCTTTTTCTTGCCAAGAAGCTATCGTAGTCAAAACCGAAGAAGAAGGAGTCATAGGGTACGCGCTGTATACTCTACAATCCGAGATTATTGAAGCAAGAGAAAATGCGTCGTTGCCAGACATCACCAATCTCTGCTCAGCCTGTTTTTTTATCAGTATTGGTTTTATAAATTGTGAGTGGTTTCGATTTACATGTTCAAATCCAAGCGCAGCCAATTTTTCATTAGAATCTACAACTTCCTGGCCTTTTTTTGCAAATTGTTTTTCGATGATATCGTCTATGATCGCTAAATCAGAACCTATTATTGCTAAAGTAGCGCCTATTGCGATCGTGTTTTTCATCACAGCTTGGCCTTTGAGATCAGAGAGAATTTTTTTGAAAGGAACTGAAATTTTTACAAAATTTTCTTCCTGGATCGAAAATTCGTCAGGGTCATACAAAATACGACTTTGAGAAGAGAGACGGTGTCTATGAAATTTATATGTATCAGCATTAAGACATAGCAATAAGTCTATTTCCTTTTTTAATCCATGGACTTCTTCATCAGAAACCACCGCTTCAAATGCATTATGACCTCCACGAATAAGAGATGGATATTCAATATAATCAAAGGTATAGTATCCCAATCGATTGGCAATCTTTGAAAACACCAGCCCTGTCGTCATTATTCCAAATCCCGCCTCACCCCCAATTTTCCATGTGAATTTCATAATTTATTGTGGGAAGATTCTTTGACCTTTATCATCTTCTATAATGATCGCTGCAACTGGACAACCTTTGGCTGCATCGATAATCACATTATCAGAATCCTGATCCACGCTGCTTAAAATTATTGCTTTCGCTTCCGAATCAAGAACAAATGTCTTTGGCGCTATGGCAACGCAGGTAGCCGCGCCGATGCAGAGATCTCGATCGACATGAACCTTTAAATTTCTGACTTGTACAGGCCCAGACGGATTTTGAGGATCCTTAAGCTGCTGATTGTCCATATCTACATATAACATTGAACATATAACATGTAACACAAGAATTAAGGTATCTATTTCAAATATTCACCTTAGTTAAAATGTTATATGTTACGTGTTTCGTCTTATGTGATCAGTTTATGCAATGCTTCTAAGGGCAAAAGCGCGCACTTAATTCTATTCGGTCCTAATTCTATACCCAATAACTTAATCATAAAGTCTTTGTCAAGCTTTTTCAAATCTTCTTTTATTCTACCTAGTACATGGTCGGTCAAGATAGATGCAGACGCTTGTGATATAGCGCAACCTTGGGCTCTAAATTTAATTTTCTCAACTTTCCCTTTTTTAAAGATTGCCTCCAATTCAATCTTATCTCCGCATAGGGGATTAAAAATAGATGATCGTTTGGAAGGATTTTTAATGGTTCCAAAGTTATGTGGATTTTTGTAATGTTCCAATATAATCTCTTGATAGATTGACACCTTAATTTAAAATTTTCAATTTTTAATTTCCAATCAATTTTCAACGTTTTAAAATTTATCCCGATTTAATCGGGATCAAATTAAAAATTATCCTAGTGTATCCTCTACCTTCTTCAACCCTCTTACCAACTTATCAACATCCTCTTCAGTATTATAAATGTAAAAACTTGCTCGGACTGAGGCATTTATACCAAATCTTTGATGTAGCGGCATAGCGCAGTGATGGCCGGCTCGGACACAAATTTGTTCTTCGTCTAAAATCTGGGCAACGTCGTGGGGATGATAGTTGCCAAATTTAAAAGCGATTATTCCTCCCTTATCTTCTTTATTAGGCGGGCCTAAAATTTGTATTTTTTCCCCAAAAGACGACTTCAGTCTTTTAAAAGCCTGAAGTAATAGTTCTCTCTCGTGCGATCTTACCTTATCCATTCCTATTTTCTGCAAATATATTATTGCTTCTTTTAGGGCTATCACTCCAGCTATATCCGGGGTACCAGCTTCGAATTTATGAGGAGGAGGTTTGAAAACTGTCTTGTCAACATAAACTTCCTGAATCATCTCACCACCGAAGTTAAAAGGAAACATTTCAGACAAAAGCTCATATCTTCCCCATAAAGCGCCCACCCCTGTCGGCCCTAGCATTTTATGCGAAGAGAATGTTAAAAAATCACAGCCCAAATCCTGCACGTCAACCTTCAGATGCGGAACTGCCTGCGCTGCATCAACAATTACAATTAATTTTGGATTAATAGATTTAGCCATTTTGACAATTTTTTTAATTGGATTTATTGTTCCGAGAACGTTTGAAACATAAGCAATAGCTAGAAATTTAGTTTTTTTTGTAATGATTTTGTCTAGTCCACTTATGTCATTCTGAGGGATCCGCCAGCTGGCGGAGACCGAAGAATCTAGCGAAGCGTTTTTACGCTCCCTTTGGTCGCTAGATTCCTCGCGAAGTTTACCCTGAGCTTGTCGAATGGGCTCGGGATGACGAGGGAGGAACAAGTCTAAAAAACCATCGTCAGTTACATCGATTACTTTAAACGTCGCACCATTTTCCAGAGCTAGTTGCTGCCACGGTACAAAATTCGAATGATGTTCCATCACAGTTGTAACGATTTCGTCGCCTTCATTTATTATTTTACGTCCCAATGAATAAGCAACTAGATTGATTGACTCTGTCGTACTTCTAGTAAGAATAATCTCTTCTGTTTTTTTTGAGTTAATGAAATTCCCAAGTATTTTACGCGTTTGCTCATACTCTTCTGTAGCTTTTTCAGAAATTTCGTAGACTCCCCTAAATACATTGGCAGAATATTGTTCGTAATATTCCGAGACTTTATCAATTACAGACTTTGGTTTCAAAGAAGTCGCGGTTGAGTCCAGATAAACTAGATCAGGATGATATTTGAAAATTGGAAAGTCCGATTTAAGCGATACTGAATCCATATTGTTTTATTTTTTCAGGAATCTCCTGAATAAATCCATCAATAAGCAGATTTTCCGCTGATTTTTTATTTATCATCCTAGTTTGCAGATAATATATTTGGTCACGATTCAACTTTCCCGTTGTTGAACCGTGAGTGCAATATACATCGTTGGCTAAAATTTCAAGAAACGGCCTCGAATCAACAAAACATTCATCTGACATGATAAGATTTTGGTTTTTTTGATAAGCGTGCGATTTCTGCGCTTCTTTTTCTATTCGGATCAGTCCTTGATAGATAAACTTTGACTCGTCATAAAAAACTCCTTTAATTAAGAGATTTGAAGTTGATCCAGGGCCCAAATGATTCTGAATCGTTTCAACCTTGAACTGATCCTTATTTTTCCCCACAAACAGACCATATATATCCAAATTTATCCCTTTCTCCTTTAATTCAAAAATAAACTTTCCCGATAGATTTTTAAAAAAAACAATATATTTACCGGGTTTAGCAAAAATGTATTTTTCTTTTTTTTCTTTATTAATATTAAACAATGTAGCCATCTAGCAATATAACAATTCTATTTTTATCCCACGCTTCCAGACATTTCCAAATTGATCAAACGATTAAGTTCAATAGAATATTCAAAAGGGATCTCTTTACTGACAGGTTCAATAAATCCGTTTACTAAAAGTCCCTCAGCGTCTGATTTGGATATACCCTTTGCCGTCAGATAAAAAAGCTTTTCCTCTCCAATTTTTTCCACAGTCGCTTCATGTTGTACTGTTGTATCATTCTCCTTTATTTTCATATAGGGATAGGTGTCTGACCGAGATTGTTCATCGAGAAGGAGAGCGTCACAGCTTACAAATACCGAAGATTTTTTTGCCCCAGGCATCACCTGTACTAAACCTCTATAAGAAGTCCTTCCGCCATTTTTGGATATAGATTTTGAAATAACGCGAGACGACGTATTGGGTGCAAAGTGTAACATCTTTGCTCCTGCGTCTTGATGTTGACCTTTACCTGCATAAGCTATAGATAAAACTTCACCTCTTGCTCCTTCGCCAAAAAGATAGACGCTCGGATACTTCATCGTTACCTTACTTCCTATGTTACAGTCAATCCACTCCATCACGGCGTTTTCCCCAGCTCTGGCTCTTTTCGTGACCAGGTTGTAGACATTATTGCTCCAGTTTTGGACTGTTGTATAGCGAACTCTAGCATTTTTATGGACAAAAATCTCGACAACTGCAGCATGGAGGGAGTTTGTAGAATATATTGGGGCTGTACATCCCTCGATATAGTGAACATAACTTCCCTCTTCTGCAATGATAAGTGTTCTTTCGAACTGCCCAAAACTTTCAGCGTTAATTCTAAAATAGGCTTGAATCGGCATTGGAACCTTTACTCCCTTTGGCACATAGACAAATGAACCTCCTGACCAGACTGCCGAATTTAAAGCGGCAAACTTATTATCATGGGGTGGAATGAGTGTGCCAAAATATTTTTTAACGATCTCCGGATAATTTCTTAAACCCGTGTCCATATCACAAAAAATTACGCCAACCTTTTTCAATTCTTTGTTTATACTTTCATATACCACCTCTGACTCGTATTGAGCAGAGACACCGGCTAAAAAATTTTTTTCTGCCTCTGGTACTCCAATCCGATCATAAGTCTCCTTAATTTCTTTGGGAAGCTCTTCCCAAGAATTTGCCCGTTTATCAGTTGGTTTAATATAGTAGTAAATTTCGTCAAAGTTAATATCCGAAAGGTCAGCGCCCCAGGCAGGCATAACTTTCTGTTTGAAAATTTGATAGCTTTTTAGCCTAAATTCTGTCATCCAAGCTGGTTCACGTTTTAGCAAGGAAATGTTTCCCACCACTTCCTCATCCAAACCTTTTCTGGACTTAAAGATGTACTTTTGCGGCATTGAAAAACCGTATTTGTATTCAAAATCTAAATTGGAAACCGTTGGGTCTTGCATGGTTGTTTGTCATTCCCGCGAAAGCCACGTCTGACCTGGCGAAAGCGGGAATCCAGAATTAAATAGATTCCGCATCAAGTGCGGAATGACAATGTTCTAACTATTAACAATTCTTTCGTATCCATTCTTTTCAATCTTTTCTGCCAATTTTGAATTTCCGACTTTAACCAACTTCCCATCCATTAATATAAGTACCTTGTCAGGCCTTATATAATGCAATATCCTATTGTAATGCGTGATTAAGATATAAGTTTTTCCGTCTTTGTTGTCGTTCATAAAATTAGCAATTTTTCTTAATGCGTCTATATCAACTCCTGTATCTATCTCGTCAAAAATTAATAATTTTGGGTCGAGAATCGATGCCTGAAGCATTTCAAGCTTTTTCTTTTCTCCGCCCGATGCACCTTCATTGAGTGATCTTTCAATGAGTTCTTTTTTGATCCCAAGTTTTTTAGCAGTTGTTTCTATCTTTTTTTTTAAAGTTAACGGATCAATTTTTTTATCTAAGGCGATGCGAAGCAGTTGAAAAACATTAACTCCGGATAAAGATAAAGGACTTTGAAACGAAAGAAATATTCCGAGTTTGGCACGTTTCTCAGGGCTTAAATCAGAGATATCATTTCCTTCAAACTTCAAACTTTCAACCTCTAGCTTGTAACCCGGATGTCCGGCTATAGCATATGCTAATGACGATTTTCCTGAACCGTTTGGACCCATGATCGCGTATACTTTCCCCTTTTCAAAATTAAAATTAATCTTCACTAAAATATCTTTTTTATCTACTTTTACATTTAAGTTTTTAATTTGTAACATATATCACATTATACCGAAAAGCTTAAAACTGTGAAAGTGAATATCGCGGTATCCTGTCAAGGCTATTGCTGTCGGAAAATAATTTTTTATTAGCCTTATAGTACGCTGCAACTCCGATCATAGCCGCGTTATCTCCAGTCAAATACTTAAAGGATGGGAAATAAACTTTGCCTTTATATTTTCTAACTAAATTTCTCAGCAATTTTCTTAGATGTAAATTTGCAATTACTCCGCCGCCAACAATCAACCTATTTATCTCGGTTTGTTTAATTGCCAAATCCATCTTAGCAACTATAGTATCAAAAACAGCAGCCTGATATGAACTTGCAAGCTTTCTAATGTTTTTAACCTCCGAGGTTGCGCTATTTTTCTTTAAAAAATAATAAAATGACGTCTTCAGCCCTGAAAATGAAAAATCTAAATTTCTAGAATGTAGCATCGGCCTTGGAAAGCGGTAAAAATCTCTGTTATTAGCTTCTGACGCCAACCTTTCCATCACTGGACCTCCCGGATAACCCAATCCCAGCATTTTGGCTGCCTTATCCAAAGCTTCACCGGCAGCATCGTCTCTTGTCTCGCCCAACACTTGGTATTTAATATGATCTCTAAATAAAACTATCTCCGTATGACCACCTGAAATAATAAGTGCTAGGTAAGGAAATTTAAAATCTCTTTTGGGGTTGCCGTTACTATTTTGAACAAAGCAAGAATAAATATGCCCCTCAAGATGATTTACCGCAATCAATTTTTTATTGTATTTTTGAGCTAGTTCTTTTGCCTTCTTAATCCCAACTTCCAATGCAACAGCCAGGCCAGGTCCTTGAGTAACAGCTATGTAGTCAATTTTGTCTATTCCTCTCGTCATTCTGGCAACCCCGACGTTACGTCGGGGGCGTCCAGAATCTAACAACGATTCTGGAGTCGCTTCGCTCCCCAGAATGACTTGTGAATAAAATTTTCTCAAAGTTTCTTCAACCACCCAATCAATTCTCTCCTCATGCGCTCGTTTTGCAAGCGAAGGATAAATCCCTCCCCATTTCTTGTGCAGGAGTATTTGAGAGTAAATTACATTCGACAGAACTTTTCTTCCGTTGGTGAGAGCTGCAGCAGTCTCATCAGCTGAAGTTTCTATGGCGATAATCAACATTAATTTAAAATTTTCAATTTTTAATTTTCAATCAATTACGAGTTTCGCACTTCCTGTCATCCTGAGGAGTGGAACGACGAAGGATCTCTGAACTTGTTTCAGAACTCGCATTCGC
>JACQRR010000012.1 GCA_016206365.1 Candidatus Roizmanbacteria bacterium
AATTAAACTTGGCTCAACGTTTGAATTTACATTTTGGAGAGCTTAAAAAAAGGGAAAAGGGGTTACCGATTTGGCGTCAGATAATGTATTTAGCTTGTATGCTTATCGATGGAGGAACTCGCATAGAAGATTTTAAACAACTTGCCAGCGACGAGGGGTGGAAGAAAATAAGAGAAGAAGACTCAATGATGGCGGTGCGCACCGTGAGAGATTTATTATATCGATTCGGCGAAGAAGATTTAAAACAGTTTGAGAAGTTGCACAGACGATTGACGTGTCGTATAGCAAAAAAGACAAAGACACCAGAAACAGCGACGATAGATGTAGATGCCACCTTTATAGAAGCCCACAAACAAGAAGCCAAATATAGTTATCACAAAGAACCAGGCTTTTATCCGATGCTCGGATTTTGGGCAGAAACAGGGCTGACGATAGAAGCTAAATTTAGAGAAGGAAATGAAAGTCCAGCGTCAGGAGCCATGCCTTTTTTACTTAAAATAATAGAGGGCTTGCCAGAAGAGATAAAGCAAATTCGTCTTCGATCTGACGCTGCATGGTATCAAGCTGAAGTGATGGATTATTGCGATCAACACAAAATAAAATTCGCTATCGGGGGCAAGCAAAGCGAGCCAATGATGCAAACCATCGAAGGAATCCCCATCGAGCAATGGGAAACTTGGTCCACAGACGAAGAAGTTTTAAAGCAACACCCCGAGCAAAAAGAGTGGCAGATTGCCGAAACAGTTCACTCTCTTACAGGAAGTTCTGGCAGTCATCGCGTCGTCGTCATTCGAAAACCTTATCCTGGTTTGGAACTTTTTAAAGAAATTCATGCCTACAATATTGTTATCACCAACATGGATTGGGATAAACGTCACCTCATCCGATGGTACTGGGAACGCTGTAACTCTGAGAACTGGCACAAAGAACTCAAATATGGTTTTGGATTAAATCAATTACCCAGTTCCAAATATTTACCAAATGCGACGTACTTTCACATCGCTGTTTTGGCTTTTAATTTGGTGCAGGCCTTGAAAAGAATCAAACTCGACAACAAATGGCATTATCTAACAATTAAAACTTTACGCTATCATTTGTTCCATGTCGCTGGATTAGTTGTGCATCATGCTCGACGGTGGATTTTAAAATTATTTCATCGCTATCCTAATTACGATCTGTTCCTTAATATTCTTTGCCCACGCCCAACTTAAATATTTTTCGGCCTACAAAGTCTTCAAAAATACACTCGTCAGCACCACTTTGCCTGATGACTAATTTAACGATACTTTAAAGCGCCTTCTTTAACCCTAAATCCCGCAATCTCTAAAAACCTCACTACAAAACAATTCCCCTAAAAAAATCCTCGCTTTTTTTTAAAAATTACAGTTTTATCCGCCGTTTTGGGTAATGGAAGGGTATTTACTTTTCAAAAAGAATTTGCTAACTTTACTCTCTTTTTATAGTCAATGTCGAGAAGAAATATGGTTTTAAAAAAAATCCTTAGCTTATTATGTGCGTTTTCAGTCATAAGTTCTCAAGTTAGTTTTCGGGATTTTTTGCAGTCCCAAGAAAAGGGGGCTTATTTAGCTGCCACAAGTCTTCTGGCTCAAAAACCTATTTTACTACCGGAAGATAATGAAAAGAACAGTAACTCTTTTTCCAAAGGAAGGAGAACTGTTTTAAAGGGTTTGGGCTTTGTTTTTAGTTTGATCGTTCTTCCCCCTCCGCCTGGGTTTTTAAATGTTTTAGCCCAGACATCGTCTCTGCCTCAAGGACCCCTTTCTCCCCAGGAGCAAGCACAAATCATTAAGTTACTTTTAGGGTTGCTAAAAATACCTAAAGAAATCAGGAACAAAGCAAGTATCCAATTTTTGGTGGAAAAAGAGTGGGCGAATAAAAATTCCACCGAGATTGAAAACATGTTGAAAGGGCATTTTCCCTCTGTAGATGAGTGGACAAGAATTTTTTTGCGTGACTGGCTGCCGACGTTGTCTGAGACAGATTGGCAGAGTTTAAAAACTTACCTAGAAAAAGGTCGATTCTCCCCCAGTTGGAGCGATGATTCTTTAACCAACCTTATTTTAGCCCATATTCAAAAACTGACGGCTTCAGGCAAAGTGGATTATGTGACTTTTCTTTTAGATTTGAGTGGTTCATGGTTGATTGATTTTAATGGCAATCGAAATCTCTACCAAAAAATTGTGTCAAAGCAAAATAGAAATGTCCCCTTTGTGGCTATTTAGAAATGTCCTCTTTTTATTTCTTTTAGCCTGATACATTTCAAGCCTCCAGGGGTGGTTTGTGTG
>JACQRR010000124.1 GCA_016206365.1 Candidatus Roizmanbacteria bacterium
AAGAAAATCTCCGCCAGAATCATCTCCATCTACGACGCGAGCGACCGCCTCACCCAAGTCGGCGAAACCTACAAACAAAAAGCCAAAGGCGGCACCCTCGTCACAAAACGCACCACCGTCTACGACCCAGCCACAGGCGAAGTGATCAGCCAGAAAAACAAAACTAAATTTGAAAAGTCTGGGTTCTTTAACAGCACGGCTGGAAAGATATTAGGAATCGCCGCAATAGTAGCGTTAACAATTATTTCAGCAGGAATATTAGGGCCGGCATTGATTGCCGCGGGGGGGATCTTCAGTGCCTCAATTGCAGGGGTGACAGTAGGTGCTGCCGTCGCCGCTGGAATTGGCGCGGGGGTAGGTCAATTCGCGTTAAGTTTAGCTCAAGGCGCAGATTTTAAAGATGCTTTAATAGCAGGCGCAATTTCCTTTGCAGCCGCAACAGGGGCAGCATTTTTAGGCCCGTTGGTTTCTAATGCGTTAGGTCAAATTCCTGGCATTGGCACTGCATTAAATAGTTTAAAAACAGGATTGTCCAATATTGGAAAAAGTTTTTCAGGTTTATTTGGCGCCACTGGTTCCAAAGTAGCAGAACAAACATTTTTTCAAAATTTTCTCAATCAATTTAGTCTAAGGGCGGGGAGTGAAGTCTTTAGTGAAACATTTGGCAAAAAATTAGGTGCGTTTGGCACCGTCGCCGCGTTGGCTGTGGCAGGAACATTACTAAGTTCCGTACTAAGTAATGCGCTAGGTTCGTCATTAACCTCAGGCCAATTTGCCGACAACTTCGCCAACAGCATTTTCTCAGGTTCAATTCAAGGTGGCATCGCCGAAGCGTTAAAAGGTGAAAAGGGTTTAGGGGCTCAATTCCTCAGAGAATTTGGAAGTAATTTTGCTGGGAATCTTAAACTCTCAGGAATTGCCGCTGCATATAGCACGAAACAAGCACTTGGTATTGCAAAAACATTAGCGGAACAAGAAGGAATATCAATAGATCAAATTAAAGACGTGGCAGTGTTTGAAGATGCCAAGGTCGGAGTGCTTTATCAGAAAGATGACGTGACAAAATACGCATTGCTTGGTTATGAAAAAGACAAATTTTATGTTTTGACACAAGAAGTGATTCGTTCATCATTTGAGTTAGGAAAAGATATTCTTTTAGCCTATTCAGATTATCAAAAATACCCTCGAGGAAATCTGATTGTGGTTGGTGGTGCTGGTGAAGGGCAATTACTTGCTGCAGCAAGAGATATTCAAGTAGAAAGAACAGATTATAATGTTACGTTTGGTGATCCAAACTACTTCGCATTAGAAGCAGATTTGGCGTGGGCAGCAAAAGCTTTTCCTGCCTATGATTCAAATCTTAGAAAAGAATTCATAGAAAATTTTAAGGCTAGTGGTTATGTCTTGGATGAAGCTTTTTCAACAGTTCTTCCCCAAATCTACAAAACGATTTTGTATGAAAAGCAATATTTTACAGGACAATTCGATAATGATAATTTGCCTATTATAGAAAGAATAAATCCAACCATAGAAACAGTTGTTTATAATCAATCGGCCTTGGCTGCTTTTGCGACACCAGGGAATCCAGTAGCACTTGCGGATGCATTGCAGAGCCGGTTTAGAAACCAAGACGTGAATATTGTCGCGGGATTTAGTTATGGGGCAGCTACGAGTTTAGAAGCTGCACGGATATTAAATGAAAGAGGTGTTCAAATTGATTATTTGGTGTTGGTAGATCCGAGTACTCAGGATTTGAGAATTCCGCCTAATGTTAAGAATGTGAAGTTGTATTATCAGGATACTAATACTGCATTGAATTTTTATCTTGGAAAACCAGACAATATTGTGACAGATTCTGCAACGACTAGAGTGTTTGATCCTATAAGAATCAATGTTTCTCACACAGTTATTGATGGAAGACAATCTATTAGAGAAGACTTACAGTCTTTCTATTCAAATCAACTGGAATTAAAAACTCGCCAACAATTATTTTTAGACAATTATGGTTCGTACATTAAAAACTTATTTAATGGGGATAATTAATGAAGACAAATAAGTCAGCTCAGATTGCTATTGGGGTAACTATATTTTCTTTTTTACAGATAGCTGTAATTTTTATTTTAGGTACATCCTTATTAAGAGAATATGGCATGTTATTTTTTATAGGAAAGTTGTTGGCTTCTTTAAAGTTTCTGGTCTTTTATGTTTTTGAATCGATATTATATGAATTCGTTTTTATTCCTTTAAAAGTATCGATTTTATTTTATAGATTAGAAGAG
>JACQRR010000003.1 GCA_016206365.1 Candidatus Roizmanbacteria bacterium
GAGTTTATACTTAGCTAAGTTAGCTAATCTAAAAATATTTATGCAAATTTACAATATTCATCAAGCAAAAACAAACCTTTCTAAATTAATAGAAAAAACTTTAAAGGGAGAAGAATTGGTTATCGCCAAAGCTGGTAAACCTGTGGCAAAATTAACCGCTTATAAACCTATTAAAAAGCAACGCAAATTAGGCATGTTTAAAGGAACTATCTGGATTGCCAAGGATTTTGACGCGGAATCCGAAGAGATCAATAAACTTTTTTATGGTGACAAATGAAATACCTTCTTGATACCCAAATATTTTTATGGGCGCTTGATAAAGATAGTAATTTGAAGCAATTAGTACGTCGTATAATTATAAATCCCAATATTATCATTTATATTAGTCTAGTTAGTATTTGGGAGATGAGCATTAAGAGGAAGATTGGCAAATTAGACTTAAAGTATAAACTTCGTACATATGTTGATAAATCAGGTTTTGATTTGCTTAACATCAATCTTGATCATATTATAACTCTGGATAAGCTTCCTCTTCATCATCGAGATCCTTTTGACCGACTCCTTGTTGCTCAAGCAAAAACTGAAAAATTAACTCTCATTACTGCGGATCCAAAGATGAAAAAATATGACGTTAAGCTTCTGATATAAAAAAATATAATATTTCTTATGCGAATAGCTATTTTAGGCGGTGGGTTTACGGGTATGGCGGCTGCGTATTATCTTGCAAAAAAGGGATACGATGTTACTTTGTTTGAAAAAGAAAAAGTCTTGGGGGGATTGGCGGTCGGATTCAGGCAGCCAAATTGGGATTGGTATCTGGAGAGAGCTTATCATCACTTACTAGATAGCGAGGATGATATCTTAAATTTTGCCAAAGATATGGGTTTCGAAGACATTTTTTTTAAAAATACTCAAACTTCTTCACTGTATGATTTTCACCCTCAGGGTGTGGCGAAAAATGGACTTGCACACCCTGAGGGTGTGAGTGATTACCGCATATTTCCCGTGGATACCCCGCATGATTTTCTAAGATTTCCTCTCCTCTCTTTTCCAGAAAAAATTCGAGCAGGAATTATCTTAGCCTTTCTTAAAAGCTCACCTTTTTTAACCCTTTACGAAAAACAAACGGCTCAGGAATTTTTAAAAAAAACCATGGGAGAGCGTGTTTGGGAAGTGTTGTGGCAAGAGCTTTTTCGGAAAAAGTTCGGTAAATATGCGGAAAATATTTTAGCCTCTTTTATCTGGGCAAGGATAAAAAAAAGGGCTAAAAATCTTGGCTACGTTAAAGGAGGATTTCAGACATTTATTAATTATTTGGAAAAACAGTTAAAAAGTTTATGGGTTAAGGTGTCGACGGGTTATGAAATAAAAAGAATAGAGAAGGGTAATAATGAATATAGAATAAATAATATTGAGAAATTTGACGCAGTAGTTTCTACCTTACCCACTGTAATTATGTCTAAAATTACGCAATCTATTTTTTCTCAATCATTTCTTAACAGGTTTTCCAAACTAAAATATCTTCACGCGGTTGTTTTAATTTTGCAGACAAAGCAGCCGATTCTTGATAAAACCTACTGGTTAAATATATGTGCTCCCAAAATTCCCATAATGATTATCGCTCAACACACCAACTTTATCGACAAAAAACATTATGGCGGAAATAATATGGCCTACGTTGGTTGGTACGTCGACCGTGACGATCCATTAATAAAAATGGATTCTAAAGAAGTTCTTAATTTTTGTTTGCCTCATTTAAAAAAAATTACCGATAACCGATTACTGATAACCGATTACTTTTTATTCCACGGTCCGTTTGCCCAGCCGATCTTTGATAAGGATTTTTTAAAAAATAAACCCGATTTTATTACCCCGGTAAAAAACTTCTACATCGCCAATCTCGATATGACTTATCCTTACGACCGCGGCACAAACTATGCGGTAAAGCTCGGAAAAGACGTCGCTCGATTGCTATAATATCTCCAAATGTCGAAACAACATTCACTCACCGAGATAATTGATTTACTATCAGAACTTGTCGTTTTTAGCTCCTACGATTTTCAGGAATTCTTGAATAAACTAATTAAGCTAATCATTAAAATAATCCCCATTGATTCTTGCTTGATATATTTTTACGATCGGGACAGGAAAGAGTTGATTTTAGTTGCTTCAAAACAACCCCACGATAAACTTATAGGAAAAATCAAATTGAAGTGGGGAGAAGGAGTTACTGGCTGGGTAGCTGAGCATAGAAAAACAGCAATATTAGAAAAAAAAGCCTACCAAGATAAACGGTTTAAATATTTTAAAGAGTTACCAGAGGATAGATATGAGGCTTTTCTTTCTGTCCCCATCATCGATAAAGAGGGGGTGGTTGGAGTAATCAATCTGCAAAATAAACTCCCTCATGAATTTAAAAAAGATCAGATAATAATAATCGAGGCCGTAGTAAAAATCGTAGCTTCAGCCTTCGAAAAAGTTATATTGGAACGGAAAGTAGGTAATCTTAAGAATAAACTTGATGAGCGAAAAATAATCGAAAGAGCCAAAGGGATTTTAATGAAAGAAAAGAATGTAGATGAAAATTCTGCCTATAAGATGTTACGAAATGAGGCGATGAAAACTAGGAAATCTCTAAAAGATATTGCAGAGGTAGTGGTTATGGCCTATAAAATCAATTGACATCGCCCAAGTATCATATTATAATTTTAAAATTCTTCATTGGAGAAGAGCTGCTTAAGACAAAGACGTCTTCATAATTGAATTATATAACATTTGTCGTTCCGTACTTGATGCGGAATCTATTTAATGGATTCCCGCTTTCGCGGGAATGACAGATTAAACCTTATGGATATTAAAAAAGCCTTTTCATTAATCAAGTCTGGCGATATTGACTTTGTCGATTTACGATTTACCGATCTTCGTGGCGTCTGGCAACATATGACAGTGCCGGCAAAAGAGTTTAGCAAAGATGCGCTTAGCAAAGGCTTTGGTTTTGACGGATCGAGCATCAAAGGATTTCAAACAATATATGAGAGCGACATGCTTCTTATGCCAGATAAAGAAACACTCTTTAAAGATCCGTTTTTTGAGAAAACATTAGTCTGTATCTGCGATGTTTTCGATCCCGAGACAGGCAAGAACTTTGAAAAAGACCCCCGCTATACGGCCAAAAAAGCTGAAATGTTTTTGAAAAAGACAAAAATTGGCGATATTTCCTACTGGGGTCCGGAGATAGAATTTTTTGTCTTTGAGCGGATGTATGTCCATCTAGACTCATATTTTTCTTCGATCGAGATAAAGCACAGAGAGTTGCCAAACGGAGAAGGTAGAGTCAATGGCGAATACGATAGTTATAAGATAGCAAACAAGTCAGGATATTTTCCAGTTCCCCCCTTTGATAAACTTCAAGCGTTTCGATCCGAAATGGTGAAAATTCTTCATGAGATTGATGTGCCGATAGAGGTTCATCATCATGAAGTAGCCACCGGCGGTCAGGTTGAGATCGATATGAAATACGATTCGCTGACAAAGATGGCCGATAAGGTAATGATCTATAAATATGTGGCGAGAAATTTGGCCCAAAAATATGGTATGTCTGCCTGTTTTCTCCCAAAGCCAGTTTATGGGGATAATGGTACGGGTATGCACACCCATCAGAGCATTTTCAAAAGAGGGGAAAATGTATTTTTCGATCCAAAGGGTTATGGAGAAGTCTCAAAAGAAGGGTTAGCCTACATTGCCGGACTTCTGTCAAATGTTAAGGCGATACTTGGCGTCACCAACTCAACGGTGAATTCATACCGTCGCTTGGTACCACACTTTGAGGCGCCAACCGCCATATCTTTTTCCAAAAGGAATCGGAGCGCGGCGGTGCGAATCCCGATGTATTATAAAAAAGAAGAGAAGTCGAAGCGGATAGAATTTAGGTGTCCCGATGCTGTGGGTAATCCTTATCTTGGCTTCGCCGCTCAGTTAATCTTTGGCATTGAGGGCATCGAGAAAAAACTCGACCCAAAAAAAATGGGATTTGGACCTTTCGATGAAAATATCTGGGAAAATGCCAAAGTAGAGCAAACGCCAAATAATCTGTTTGAAACTTTGGAGGCGTTGGCGAAGGATAAGATCCTTACCACATCTGGCGTATTTTCGCCAGAGATAAAGCGCAGCTATCTTGAGTTGAAGTTGGAAGAAGCGAGACAAAATCTTTTGTATCCAACTCCGGCTGATTTTTACTTTTACGCGGACATTTAAGATTGATATAATAGTTCCATGAAATTCATCATTTTTCATGGAGCTTTTGCCAGCCCTGAAGGCAATTGGTTTCCCGAGCTGAAAGAAAGATTGGGCAGCCTAAGACAAACAGTCATTTCACCACAGTTTCCAATTAACAGTTGGGAGGAAGTAAGCAAAAAAGGTTTTTTATCAGACTCAATTAATCAGAATCTACAAAATTGGCTATCTGTTTTTAAACATAAAATATTGTCCAAGATAAAAAATGGCGAAAAACTAAGTTTTATTGGTCACTCCTTAGGTCCGTTATTTATCCTGCATGTTGTAGAGAAATTTGACTTGAAATTAGATTCCGCCATTTTTATAAGCCCTTTTCTTGAGAAACTAAATAAATCTTGGCAGATTGATTTGGTAAATAAAACATTCTATAAGAGTGACTTCAATTTTGAAAAATTAAAAAAACTTATCCCAGTCTCTTATGTTCTATATTCAGACAATGATCCTTACGTTGATAAAAAATATTCGCTAGATTTTGTCAATAAATTAGGAAGTTCTGTTATTTTGGTAAGAGGTGCAGGGCATATGAATCAAGAAGCGAATCTGAATGAATTTCCTCTAGTGTACGAATTGTGCAAGACGAGATTAGATTTAAATTTATATCAACGTTATCTAGATCACCGACGTGAGCTTTTTTCCGTCGATTATACGAAAGGAAAAACTGAGGAAGTGATTTATCTTAAACCGGAAGAAGTTTTTGATGAGGGTGTATTTCATTTCAGAAATTTACAAAAAAACGGATTTTGTACATTTTATACTGCCTTAAGATTCTGGGATACTCAATCAAAATATATGGAAGAAGCAAGGAAAGCGGCAAAGAGAATTAACGATCTGACAAGAGTATTTGTTGTAGATAAGATATCTGATTTAAAGAGACATCTGTTTTTAAAACAAATTCGATTAGATTTTGCTGCAGGAATTAAGGTTCGCCTTTGCTTGTTTAAAGATGTCAAAGATAAAATCGGCGAGCCAGATTTTGGGATTTGGGACAGCGATTATTTATGCGTTGTTCATTCCAATAAGAATAAAAAAGTCGATAAGGTAAAACTTAGTAGTAGAAAAATTGATATTCAGAATGCATGCAAATGGAAAAAGGAGATTCTAAGGCAGGCGGTAAGAATTTACAATGTTGATAAAGATATAGAGAATTTTATCAAAAAACAGGAAAAGTATTTATAAGCAAATCTTTGAACTATTTAATAAACTAGATTATATGCTTTTATATATTTTACTTATTCTTATTCTTCTTTGGATTCTGGGAGTGGTTAGGGTTCCGCTTTTTTCAACCGTCAATATCCCTCTAATTTATATAGGACGAAAAGCGGTTGGACTCTATGACATTTTGATTTTTATCCTTATTCTTTGGCTGATCCGCATTTTGCCTAGCCCGTTAAGAGAGATCGTCACGGTATTTCTAATGCTCTGGCTTTTGTCATTTTTTGGACTATTTTTCTTCGGCGGATTAGCAAATATTTTAGTTCTTTTTCTTATTCTCGGACTAGTCTTTTATCTTATTGGCGGACACTCTTGAATTAAAAGTATATAATAATAGGTATGAAATTTATTGTGGTTAAAATAAAAAAACCGGAAGAGATAAATTTTATCCTAGCCCAATCGCATTTTATAAAGACGGTGGAGGATGTTCATGAGACTTTGGTTGAGGCGGTACCTGGGATAAAATTCGGGATAGCATTTTGCGAGGCATCGGGCCCTAGAAAGATCAGAACTTCGGGGACGGATGCGGAGATGATGAAATTAGCTTCGGAAAATGCCAAAAAAGTAGCCTGTGGCCACTCACTTTTTATCTTTCTCAAAAACGCTTTTCCTGTAAACGTCTTAAATCGAATTAAAAATATCTCGGAAGTTGTGACGATATTTTGCGCAACAGCCAATCCAGCCGAAGTCATAGTCGCACAGACAAAACAAGGAAGGGGAATCTTAGGAGTGGTCGATGGTGGATCTCCTTTAGGCGTAGAAAAACAAGATGAGGTAAAAGAAAGAAAAGAACTTCTTAGGAAGTTTGGCTATAAACTTTAACAAATTACTTTCCAAGTGGTTGACCAAGCTTTGTTTTAAAGTAGTCTACCCAAGGAATTGGGGCAGGGTCAAGGTTATTTAACATGGAAAGATAAAAATTAACATAAGCAAAGAACTGAATAAACTCAAAAACCTGCGATAGTAAATCTTCACTTTTTGCGCTCCAAGTAATCGTCTTTATATTATTTTTCCTAACTACTTCTTCTGTTATTTCAACTCTTTCTTGTATTCGCTTTGGGTAGAGTTTTGATTTTACAAACACAAAGATAAGATCTTTTCGATTTGAAGTTGGAAATCGTAGTCCCTCCATCAAGTGATGATTAAGTTCTGGTATGTCGAATATGGCAGAAAAATGTTTGGCATTTTCGTTCATCTGATTTTTTGCAGTGTGGGCTGCCGCTATCAAATGTCTAGCCGCAACAAAGATTACTTTTTTCTCATAAATTTGCTTCGCTACCTGTTTTGCTTTATTCTTAGCCATCCCTACGGAAAGATTTAAATCGTTAACCGTCCTTTTTAAAATGGAGACAATTTTTTGCACCTCTTTTTCTGAAAGATTGAATAAGCCAGTTCTAGATGTCATAACCAATTGTCCTACTACAGAATAACCTATTGCGAGTCTTGGTTGTTTTGAGGAATTGTAGGTCGGAACTATTTGATAAAAGGGGACGTTAAATTTTTTAGCTAATTCTATGAGGGTTTCGCCCGTACCTATTGCCATCCATTTAGCTCCTCTTTTTTGAGATTGCTTAGCGTTTTCGACAGTTTCTTCAGTTGTTCCCGAAAAACTAGAGCAGATAACCAACGTATTTTCATCAACCCAGTAAGGCAAATCATATTCATTCAGTCTCGCTATAGGAAATTTTAAAGATGGTCCATATACCGATTCGATGATGCGTGCTCCGAGCCCTGATCCTCCCATTCCTGTCAATAATATTTTATTTACTTGACGATATGAAGATGGGACAGAAAGATTTTTTGTGTCACGCCAAGCATGAGTACACTGTTTATACAAGTCTTCTACCGATCCATAAACGTTTGATTTATCTAATTTTTTTATTTTTTCTTTATCGTCAAGATTTAGCATGTTTTCTTAATAGTACCTTTGAATGGTGTATAATTCAAATCAAAATGAAAAAAGAGAAGGTCATTATACTACTTCAAGCCCTCCGAGTCAATCAATGGATCAAAAATCTAGTTGTCTTTATCGCCATCATATTCTCAGGCACCTTATTTATACCTGAGGCATTTCTTAAGTCGACCTATGCCTTTTTTATTTTTTGCCTTCTTTCATCTACATCCTACGTCTTAAATGACATCATAGATTATCCTTATGATAAAAAACATCCTATTAAAAAATTTCGACCAATTGCTTCAGGAAAAATTAGCATTCCGGAGGCAACGTTTATTGTCTTTATACTCACACTAGTCTTACTGATAGCTTCTCTCTTTTTTTCCCTCCCATTTTTTTTACTAAGCTTAGTTTTTATTCTTTTGCATTTTTTTTATTCTTTGTATCTCAAAAACCAGCCCGTTATTGACATCTTTACCATCTCTATTTCGTTTATGATAAGAACTCTGGCTGGTGAGATTGCCACAGGCTATCATATCCCAATTTGGTTGGTCTACACCATATTTTTTGGCTCGCTTTTTATTGCTTCTGTAAAGCGTCATGCCGAGATGGTAGTCCACGGATCGGAAACAAGAGCTTCGCTTGGCCATTATAAAGGACATCTATTGGATTTTTTGACTAATACATTTGCTACAGGAACAATCTTGGCTTATGCCTTTTTTACTTATGTTGATAGGCCGCCGCAGATTCATACAATATTTTCAGAGACAATGAACAAATTATTTCCTACATTTGAAGTCAGACGGTGGATGATGGTGACAATACCGCTGGTTGTATATGGCATTTCCCGATACGCTCAGCTTTTATACGAGAAAGAGGAAGGCGAGAGGCCGGAGAAGATTGTGACAACTGATCTTCCTTTGATCGTTACCATTTTCTTATGGGGAATTATCGTAATAGGAATAATTTACGTCTTTTAGAGAGAGATTGCTACGGATTGTTGGCTGATTACCACAGATAAATAATATCAGTGAAAATCCGCTAGTTATCAGCGTAGATCGTATTTATGTAGCATATAAGCGATTGAAATTTTGCAAACCTTTATAGATAATATAGCCGTTAATATAAAAATAATATGAGAACTGCAAATAAACACGACGGGCAATCACACGTTAGCCCAAAAAAACAAGCCGTCTTGTTGGCGATAGAGCAGATTCAAAAACAGTTTGGTAAAGGTTCCATTATGCGTTTAGGAGATACAAGCCACGTCCCGGTTGAAGTTATTAAAACCGGAGTACTTCCTTTGGATATTGCACTTGGCGTGGGCGGAATTCCCAAGGGAAGAATTGTGGAGATATTCGGGCCGGAAGCGGCAGGAAAAACAACGGTTTGTCTTTCCATTATTGCCGAGGCACAAAAATCCGGAGGAGTGGCTGCATTTATCGATGCAGAACACGCCATGGACCCGGCCTGGGCAAGAATAATTGGAGTGAATCTGGATGATCTTTTAGTTTCTCAACCTGACACCGGAGAACAGGCTCTAGAAATCGCCGAGGCATTGATACGTTCTGGTGGAGTAGATCTGGTTGTGATTGATTCAGTTGCTGCTCTTGTGCCTCGATCGGAAATTGAGGGCGAGATGGGCGAGGCACAGATGGGGCTGCAGGCGAGGTTGATGTCTCAAGCCTTGAGAAAATTAACCGGTGTAGTTTCAAAATCAAAAACAACCATCGTTTTTACCAATCAGATCAGACTGAAAATCGGGATTATGTTTGGCAATCCGGAGACAACGCCTGGAGGTCTGGCTCTTAAGTTTTATTGTTCTATCCGAATGGATGTCAGAAAAATTGAGACCTTAAAGAAAAATAATCAGGTCTACGGGTCGCGCATCAGAGTAAAAATAGTCAAAAACAAAGTGGCTGCTCCTTTTAAAGAAGCAGAAATAGTGATAACCGCGCAGGGAATTGACAAAGAAGAAGGGTTGATTGATGCGGCCATCGCGTCCGGGGTTTTGACAAAAAGCGGAGCCTTTCTCAAACTCGATAATAAAATAGTAGGCCAGGGAAAAGACCAGGTGAAAATACTTCTGTCGGGCGACCAAAAAATGAAACAGCATCTAACTAAGGAAGTTATGGAAAAGGTGATGGGAAAGAAATAAAAAGTGATACGAATCTACAAATAATATGCAAAAGTTGCGAATATTCTAATTCAGATTATAAAGTTAGTATTAGCATATTCGTAGATTCGCATAGAAATTCGCATCATTCGTATCACATTTATGGAATCTGATGATGATCTTCAAACTCTTCTTAACTACGCCTATTTTTACTTAAAGTTTCGGCGGCGGACCAAAAAAGAAGTCCGCGACTACTTGAATAAGAAAACGGTCAAGAGACACTGGTCGAGAGATTTAGTCGGGCAGGCAATTAATCAGTTGGAAGAACAAGATTTAATCAACGATAAAGAATTTGTTAAATGGTTTGTTGAACAGAGAAATGCAAGTAAACCAAAAAGCCGATTCGTGTTGAAGGGCGAACTATTACATTTTGGAATAGAGAAGGATTTGATTGACGACTATTTTAGCAAACATGAGGAATCGGAAGATGAGTTAGCCCTTAAAGCTCTTCAGTCTCGCTGGCGGCGATTTAGTACTTTATCTAAAAAGGAGCGCTTTGAAAAGTCAGCTTCATTTTTAATAAGACGCGGATTTTCTTTCGATATTGTCAGAAGGGTTATAAATAAAATAGAAGAAAAAAAAAAAAAA
>JACQRR010000128.1 GCA_016206365.1 Candidatus Roizmanbacteria bacterium
GGCTAAATTATATAGATTCCCGTTTCCACGGGAATGACAAAATGTGTCGCTTTGATACAGATTTGTCAAAGATCCTGAAATCTTACTATTTAAGAAATTGAATTTTATTTGAATTTAAGAGATAATACTGATCTCGTATGGAAAATGAGATAAGCAATCTAAATCTTCTAGATCATTTAAGATTTGAGAATCCATTCATGAGGGATATAAGACCTGGGGAAGGACCTATTATTTTTGATAATAGGAGAATCCTTACAGCATTAGGCCCCATTGATATTGAAGTAAACCGAGTCGCTCTAAGAAATTTTTTAATAGAACATGCAGGCTCTTCGCAATCAGCTCTTCCTAACATTGATCAAGGTCAATCTGAGACAGGACCGATCGATAGACTGGTCATCGCATTTGGTATAAGAGGGTTTAGAAAAATACTTACATTAGCTTTAACGGCTAAATTTTATAATACTGACCAGAACCCAACTGAAGCGTTGAAAAGGGCTAGAAAATTTGCAACAGCTGTAAACTTATACCATCGTGTAATCAGGTTTGGGGCACCAGTGTATGGTGCATTTTTTGCCTCCGAAGAATGCCCTTTTATTTATTTGGATGTACCGTCTTTGGTTTCTGATCATATTGAATCAGGCGGAGAAAAGGGAGATCTTGGCTATAAATTGACTCAAGATTTAGGACATGAACTTGGACACTACCTTGATAATTTAGAACCAGAAAAAGTTCGCCCTTACAAAGCTGATAATCTAAAAACATATTTATTGGTTCCTTGTGGTACATTAGGAGCATTATGGTGTTCTGGTGAAATCATTTTTTTAAACTCAATCGGTAAAATTGAGGATCCTTCATCAAAAATTTTAACATTCCTAGCGGGCCAATTAGCTATATCCTTTCTTGCACTAACTGGAGGACTTGCAGCTAGTAGCTTTTTCTACAAATTTTTTTCTATAAGTGAACAAAGAGCTCGTAAATCTGTACAAGGTGAACAGTTGATTCAATTAAAAGATATTATTAGACCTATTTTTAGAAACGATTAATCGAAATTAATAATTTCCAACTCCAGGGGTTGGAAATACTCTTATATGGCTCTAAAATTGTCTATTCCTTCAGTTTCTTTAATAAAAAAGTCCACTCCGTCGGACTCGAGTTTTATGTATCCCAAATTTTTGACCGCCCCCGGCAGTAATGTTTTGTATGTCCCAAACCCGAGGTGAATAAGCAATGACCTCATCATGCCGCCATGACTGACGATTAAAATTGTCTTTCCGGCATATGCCACGGCAACTTCGCGCAAAAATGTGATGAATCTCCTGATAATCTCTTCATCGCTCTCGATATCTTCTCTGAATTTAAAGCTAAACTTTTCTTTTTCCGAAAGCGCTTCGTATTGTAAGATTATTTCTACTAATTCATTAACATACTCCTCGTAAGATTTTCCTTCAAGCCGACCAAAACTTCTCTCCCGAAGAAGCTTTGACGTCTTAACGATAATTTTATGTTCAAGCGCTATTATTTCGGCCGTTCTTCTTGCCCGTAAAAGATCCGAGGAAAAAGCTTGATCAAATTTAACTTGTTTCAATATTTGGGCGGTTTTTTGGGCTTGTTTTATGCCCTCTTCGGTTAAGGGAAAATCAGAGTGGCCTTGAAGAATTCTTTTCACATTACCTTCTGTTTCACCGTGACGGACGATATAAAAAATACAATATTGTCTTTCATTATCTTGTTTTCTATCATCTATCCTTTTCATTTCTTTGTAAAAGTTTACACTACCATATTGGATGCGGCCGTCGTCAATATGGTAAATTTATTTTCTCGGGTATTATGCTAAACCGAAGTGTCTTTTTGCTTCGTCTTCGAATTCGATTTTTTCGGCAACAACATAACTTATATACTTTGCGCTCTCCACTATCTTTTTTACAAGCACGATCTCATCCTCACATTCGTATGGAAAAACATAGACGCTTTGTTGATATGGATAGAAACCTATGTAATGAAGAAAAGACCGAAGATAGTTCCTTTTATTTCTTTGAATTTCCGGGACATCGAAAATAACCAGAAACCATTTTCCTTGCCATTTTTTCTCTTTCTTTTTAAGATCTAAAAGGGATCGAAGAGAGTACTTTAGGATTGTCGAGTTCCATCCTTTAAGATAAACTAAAACCTGATCGCCTCTTTTTTCCAGAGTCAAAATCTCTTTTTTTTCTAGATTTTTTAGAACTCTTTTTGCTTTAGCTTCTGGGATTTTTTTCGTTGTGAGCTCCTCTATTAATTTAAGAATGCCGGAATAAACAATCGGGAAATTTGGCGTAATAAGAAAAGTACCACCAAGAAGAACGCTTAATCCAATAGCGCTTAAAATAATTTCCCTCAATTCTCTGTGTTTGAAGTCGTCGTTATTTTTCTTTTTTTCCGCTTTACTCGAGGAAGGATTCATTAATATACTATACCATATTGGATGCGGCCGTCGATGAAATGGTAATAGTTTATGAAAGCATTTCTACGCTGGAGCTTGAAAATATTTATAAACAAACATCATTTCTACCC
>JACQRR010000125.1 GCA_016206365.1 Candidatus Roizmanbacteria bacterium
ACTTTATAGAGCTTGCCAAGAAGAACGATTTGTTACGGTCAAATGAAGATATCCATGAGAAGATGGATATTTTTTGGATGATTGAAACAGAAATTAGTTTTATTTGTTACTTTTTCCATAGACCTCCAAATTTCAAAGACGCTATTAAGGAATCAATTTATTGCGGAAAAGTTGAGAGCTTTGGAACCGAATCTGTCGAAATAGAAGATATGCCGCTAGAATCTTTTAGTGAATTCAGTCTTCCGTATGTGAAAATGGTTATTACCCCTGCAACTACCTATAAGAATATAAAAGAGATGTTTTGGCTGGCTCAAGATATGTACAAAACAGACAAGCGACTTGCCTACTACAAACCAAGAGTAGATACAGTAAACAATATCAGAAAGTATCGCTACTTCTACTGGAAAAGGTTAGATGGGCTTAAAATGGAGAAAATAGCTGAAGATTGGGCGGAAAGCAGGTTACCAGAAGAAGATAACACGACCTACATCGATGTCATAAAGGGAATTAAGACCTACAAGAAACTCCTAGAGATTTAGTCTCAAACCTGCAACTTATAAGTCTGTAAGTTACATATTCATCTTATAAACCTTTCTATGCCATGTTTCCCCCTTTTTCCTTCTGAAACAATAGTTTCGTATGAGAAACTTCACGATAATACCAAATGAACTACTAGGCGAATCGCAGCTTTCAATCCCTTCAAGATACCTCTATTGCGTCCTTCTTAAATATACTGGGCAGAATGAATGGTGTTTTCCTAGCCAAAAGACTCTGGCGAAAAACCTTAACTGTTCAGATAGGCATATTCGCAATCTCATTGAAGAACTGGAAGAAAACGAACTTATCTACAAAGTAAGAAGAGGCTTCAACAGGTCTAACAATTACAAAGTAGCAAAATCTCTAACTTATTACAGGCAATCCAATGGGAACTCGAATTCCTCTCACTTAGGCAGCATGCTTCCACTCCATACAGGAAATGAAGTTCCAGCTAAAAGTACTTATCTAAAAGCAAAAGCTAAAAGAAGCGTGAAAGGGCTGGAGAAATTAAGAGAATCCATGGAAGAAAAAGGCATTATTCGAAGAAGCGAAAAAAGAATTGGGCAAAAAGTATCTCTTTTACGATGTTCTGGATTAAGCAGAAGTCTATGTGTAGCGAAGACTTTGGAAGACGGTTCTAAGAAAAATGAAGAGTACTAAGAATTTAGAGGTCTAAAGCGTAACCCGCCTTACGAAGCGGAAAAAACAAGAAAAAAATAGGCACGAAAAATAAAAACATAAAGGGAGATATTAGGAGAAAACCATGAACATAGAAAAAACAGACATTCAAAATGACATGTTGACTTTCACGAAGAATAGGGGGTGCCATAGTAAAGAGATTGAATACGCTGTCGACCAGTGGTTCAACATACTTTTGACTCATTTGAGATGCGAGAATCCTGTTGTCTTTGACGAAAAAAGTCAGGATAGTGAGGGTAGGAAAAGTTTTTAAGGATAAGGTGTAGGTTTATGAATAAAGCATACGGATATATCAGAGTTAGCACATCACATCAGGCCGAATTAGGATACTCTCTGGATAATCAACAACAGGCAATAAAGGACTACTGCAAGGTCAGGAATATTCATCTTCTCAAAATCTACGTTGACGAAGGTCGAAGCGGTCGAACGACAAATAGACCAGAATTCCAAGAAATGCTGCAAAACATTAAGAAGGGTTTAGCTGATTGTGTTGTGATTTACAAAATTGACCGTTTTGCGAGAAATGTAACAGATTTTTCAAGACTAAGAAAAGAATTTCAAAAGGAAGGAGTCGGATTCTTTTCAGTGATGGAAGGAGATTTATCTAACGGCTCGAGTTTAGTGTCAAACATGTTAGCTTCAGTAGCTGAATGGGAGTCCGAAGTAAATAGTCAAAGGACAAAAGACGCTTTGATGGAGAAGTTTAGGTCTGGCTGGCAGCCGACACCTCCTTGTGTTGGATACAGAAGTACAGGTGGAGAAGAAGAAAGAAAATTCTGTGAGCCAGACTCGTATGCCGGACCTATCGTCAAAAGAATGTTTGAGTTGTACTCGACTGGCAGCTATTCGATTGAAAAATTGAGAGAGTGGCTTCAAGACAAGAATATACTTTCAAAGAACGGAAATATCATCAGCTTCAGCAAGATACACAACATTTTGACTAATCCTTTCTACTATGGACTAATCAGATGGCACGGACAAAGCAAGACTGGAAAACATATTCCACTTATCACAAAAGAATTATTTGAGGCTTGTAACTATATCCTAGCTAAAAACAGGAATTTCTTAGTCAGGGAGAGAAGATACAACTTCCTTCTTCGTGGGTTCACGTACTGTAGTTGTGGAATGCGGTTGACGGCTGACTGGCACGACATACATAGCAACCACAAGAAAATAGCTTACTACCACTGCCAAAAAAGATATTCAAAAGATTGCAGACAGCCTTATATTGAGGTTTCATATCTGGAATCTCAGGTCGAGGAGAAGATAAAGAACATCGAGTTCAACGAAGAGTATATCAGTATGGTCCAAAACAAGACTATGGAATTCCTGGCTTCAAAAAAGAAAAATGGTGAAGGTATGAAACAGGCTGTCGTAAACCAAAAGATGGCTTTGGAACAGAAAAGAAATCGGTTAGAAGACTTAGTCCTCAGTGAATATATGGACCGGGATACATACAGAAGGAAACATGCTGAGCTTCAGGAAAAGATTGGCAATTTACAGACTCAAATGTACGAGGCAGAACAGGACGATGATATCGATATTCCTCTGATGGAGAAGACTCTTTTATGGACTAGGAACATACATCAGACCTACCAACAGGCTAATGATGTCTTGAAAAGGTACTATCTGCGATTCTTATTCGAAAGTTTCACTGTCAAAGACAAAAAGATAGTCGAGACCGTTCCCACGCAAATATTCGATTCTTTAAATCGTGCCAATTTAGTTAGATTTAAAGACACTCAGCTCCTCGGCGTGGATTCGAACCACGAACCTCGAAGTTACATCAACCCTTAAGTTACCTTAAGGAATGGACTATCTCATTCCCGACTTGGTCGGGATCGGGTATATAGTCTCTACACATTTTCCCGCTTCGCATAAAGCTACGAGGGATTTAGCTCGGGATAGACCTCCGACTCGGAGGTTTCTTCCGAATTAGCCCGATTTTTCCATCCCGATTTTCATCGGGAGGCTGCCAACTTGACAGCTTCTTGCTCTACCGTTGAGCTACCGAGGAATGAAAATGTACTCAGGAAATTTTACCACCTAATAAAGCTGAAATCCAGCCTATTATTCTCCTTTGTTTATTGCTATCACTAAAACGGATTGCAAAAACTCCATATTGATGAATATTTTTTCTAATCTTTCTGCTTTTTATTTTATTTTTTGCAACATAAGTTTTATGAAATTGATTTTCTGGAATTTTAGTTAAAATCGACCAATATTTCTTGGCCTCCTCTACATTTAACCCTTCATGAATCCAGATTGCTCCTCTAAATTTAGACAATGGTATTGCACAAAATTCCTTGAACCATTTAACCATGAATTTAATAATCTTAGGATCTGCATTTGCAAATCCTCCTTTACCATCAGTTTTATCTCCCTCACCCGCATAAAAAGCAATTCCTGCTATGAATCTATCTCTCTTATTTAGCTTTCCAAGTTCGTATTTTGATTTTTCAAAAATTTCTTTAGTTCTTAAGAATCTTTTTCGTTTTTTATTTTCAGCTGCAATCTGTGATCCTTTTCTTTGACCATACATCTTATTCTCAACAAGTCTCTTTTTTTGGTCTTTAGTTAGAACAATATCGCGACACCATCTGCTTAAAGTATCCTTTGAGATGGATACCTGCTGCAAAATTTCACCATATGACAGACCTTTTTTTCTTAATTCTTGCACCTTAAGCTTTTCTTCTAGTTTGCCAAAATATCCCATACCTATAATTTAATAATTCGAACAGAGATTTGTCAAATGTACATTGCTATAGTTCAAAGTACGATTAGTTAATTGAAGCTGAGTATCTCCAAGCTACTCCAATATTAAGCTACGCCGCAAGTACTGGAAGTTTTAATTATTTTACCTTAAACACCTTTCGAAATCCAATCTTAAATTTATGATATGTATATAATATTTAGAGTATATGATAGAAAGGCTTAATCGTCATCCTACTGAATTGCTTGTTGATTACACAGCAACCAGAGCCTTTTTTATAAATTACCTGAGAGCGGGCGGCCCAAAATTTCATACTCGGCGTGAATACTGGAAATTGCAAAAACCCCTCCTTTATAGCAGAAAATATTATTCTAGAGAAGAAGATATCAGTGTAAACGGTCGTCCCGCCCATTTGACGGTTTTCACAGATCCACGTTCCAGAAATTTTGGTATTCGAGCAGGAGACTTAGATGATGCATTAATCTGGATACAGCTTGAGTATCAAGAAAATCCTGACGATCCTTTTATCTATCCCATCGTTCCAAGATCTTTTATTGAAGAATTATCCGTGACTAAATCTCCAGGAAAAGAAGCGAATAGGGGTGCGGCAGTTGTACTGAATACTGGTGAATTTGAAAGCGTTTACAGGAAGCATCTGGAACCATTGATGGACGAGATTAGAACGAAAAATACTGTAAGGATTGCATCAAGGTGGTAAAATTGGACCTGAGAAATAGTATTACAATAATAACTAAACTGTCGAAGAACCTATCGACAATTTTCTGAAAATAAGAAAATCTTTCATCAGTTTTCCAGTTTTTGCTGTAAAATTAAAATCGATATGACAAAGGTAGAGTTTTGTACATTTCTTGGTAGTCAAGATAAAAATGGGACAATCAAAATTATTCCTCTAGGCTATGCAAAAAACCCTGTTAAAAAACCAACCTTGCCTGGTTGGAAGAATGTCGTCAGCGAAATTGTGATTGACAAAAAATATGCAAAAGGACTGAATGGCATAGAAGATTACTCTCATGTAATAGTTGTTTATTGGATGGATAAGGAAAAGGAGTGTCATCTTAGACATCATCCGCAGGGGAGAGAAGACGTCCCGTTTGTTGGAATTTTTGCCTGCCGTTGTCCGCAAAGACCTAACCGCATTGCCATATCAACAGTCGAACTTATATCTCGAGAAGGAAATCGTCTAAAGGTCAGAGGTCTTGATATTATTGACGGAACGCCGATTATTGATATCAAACCCTGCACTCCTCAATATGACGAAGTTAGGAATGCGAAAGTTCCAGATTGGGTCAGCAAACTTATTTTTTGACTGTACCCTTATCTTAATATGAGAAGAATTTCCACCATTATATTCTCAATACTTATTTTTTTACTCCTCTTAGTAATTCCTGTTTTAGCTCAAGATAGCCATACTGCAAGAGAAGAAAGAGAAGGAAAGGCGATCTGGGATAAACTACAAAAAAAACAACTAACATGTGACAGATTGTCTGATGAGGAGTTTGAGAGATTGGGTGAGTATTACATGGGTCAGATGATGGGAGACTCTCATGAGGCGATGAACAACATGATGGCGAAGATGATGGGAGAAAAAGGTGAAGAGCAAATGCATTTAATTATGGGTAAGAGGTTAAGTGGATGTGATAGTTCGGCACAATTAACATCTCAAGGCGTTGGTTTTATGCCGATGCTGGGTATGATGCAGATGATGACGGGAGGTGATAGATCTATGATGGGTTACGGTGGTTTTAATAATATGATGGGTGGTTTCGGATTATTTGGACTTCTTTTTTGGCTGTTTTGGATAGTAATATTGGTTGATCTCATTCTTCTTGGTATTTGGCTGTGGAAGAAAATTAAGAAAGAAAAGTAAACTTGACCAGTTACAAAAGGAAAAAATTGCAAAATTATTAATGTTCTAAGGAAGTTATTCGAAAGTAGGCAACTGATAACTCTTACTAAACTCGTTCAGTTTTCTTACATGAATTCATAATTTACTTTGTTAAAAAGCAGTTGTTACTAGTTCAAAGAAGCCCAACTATGGAAATTTTAATACTGACAGTATTTCTGGGTCTGGGATTTGCCTATTTTGCGACACAAAATATCGCTCCGGTAGCTGTGCATATTGTAAATTATCGTTTCAATCTGCCGTTATATTTAGTGGTTATTTTTTCAATTCTTGTGGGTTTATTGTTGTCGTTGATCATATCTCTGTTTGAGAATATTTCCGCAAGCCTGACCATCTGGGGAAAGGAGGCTAAAATAAATCAGGCTTAAGAGAAGATAGAAAAGCTCAATAAGCAGATACATCAGCTTGAGCGGGAGAACATTGAACTTAAGTCAAAGAGAAGCCAACCTACACAGGCGATTAGATCTGTTTAATGTAATTAGTGTAAGTTTTTGGAATCTTAAAATGCTTTTTATCAAGAGGCGAAAGAGGCGAAAGATTTTTTTTAGCCAAGTGAAACAACAAGAAGAAAATACCCAGACAGTAGATTGCTGAAAAAATAATGCCTGCTGAAGTGGGGTTATGTAAAAATTCTCCCGATTTCTTAAAAATTTCCAAGAGGGCATATAGTGCGTCATCAATAAAATCTACAAATCGTATACTGTACAAATTTAGAGAATAATAAATTCTTCTCATGTAATTAAACATTATGAATCAAGCAAGTAAGTACCGAGTTAAGTTAATGTAAGGGTCATGTAAGGAAACATCCTCGTTTCTTACACAAATCTAACTTAACTCTTACCCTTTTTTTGTGTCTCTTATTTAAGATTAAACTCGTCTTATTTTTTAGGAAAGGGGACGGCGAGGAGGGGAATCCGCCTTCGTTCAGGTTCGGCTCGAGGCTTACAGCCACGCAGCCGAAACTTCACTTTGGCGGACTTAAGAAACTCTAAGACTCACTTTAAAAGTTCGTTAAGAGTTTCTAAAGGGGGTGAGCAACATGACAAGTCAAAGACAAAAACAGGCAGCTCAAAAAAATATTAAAAAAGAGCAAAAGAAAAGGTCGAGCGGGTCTTGGGCAGATCAAGCTTGGTTGATCAGCAAGAAAGACGCACATATTGAGGATGAAAAACTGATCGCCGATTCATCTGGAGCGCGGAAGATTTTAGCAGTTATTGGACCGGCGAAACATCTAAAAGCCGACATATTTCAAGGACATCCTAGAAGAAATGTTCCGGAAAGTGAAAAATCGACCATAGCTCAAAGGAGAGCTGGAACAGAGAACATTCAAAGGGCTCAAGAAGCACGCTGGAGTTAAGATGAAAACCGACAATGGTGGTATACTAAAGGCAGAAAGTATGCCAGTACAGGTAAAAACCATAGAACAGTTTGATGTTATTTTCCAAAATATAGGCTATGGTATTACCGTGCAAGATCATAAGGGCAAACTCATCTATGTGAACAAAGAGGCGGCGCGGATGGCGGGTTTTTCTTCGCCCCAAAAGATGCTCTTGGTTACAGCTGAGGATATTCTAAAAAAATTTACCTTGATGGATAAAGAAGGAAAAAATTTTCCTCTGGACAAGATGCCCGGCCGATACGCAGCTCAAGATAAAAATTCACATGAAGCCCTCATTCACTATAAATTTAACAAGTCAGGTAAAGAATATTGGTCAGTAGTCAAGGCGGTACCGGTATTAAAAGGAAAAGAGATAGAATTTATAATCAACACAATCCGCGACGTAACAGTCGATATGCGTGAAGAAGAACGAAGAGATTATTTTATCGCGATTGCGAGTCACGAGTTTAAGACGCCTTTGGCTAATATTAAGGCTTTCACTCAGGTTCTTGAGAGGCGCCTTAAATTAAAAAAATACGATGATATATATCCTCTTCTTGCTAGGATTGAGATTAAGGTCGACGAATTGGTAAACATCATAAACGAATTTTTAGACATGTCAAAAATAAGAGCAGGCAGGCTTGAACTATCCTACGAAATTTTTGATTTTAATAAACTTTTAGCCGAGATAATAAAGGATTTTCAGCAGATCACGCCGGCGCACCGGATCATAAAGAAGGGAGAGGTCCACAAACTTGTTATTTCCGATAAACAAAGAATTCGACAGGTTATCGTCAATCTTTTATCAAATGCCAGGAAATACTCGCCCCTGACCGATATAATTGTTGTTAAGGTGAGTCAGAGAAAGAACTTTATTACCGTATGCGTTAGGGACTTTGGAATAGGCATACCCAAAATCTATCTAGAAAGAATATTCGAACCATTTTTCCGTCTACAAAGACTAAAGAATGAGAGAATTTCCGGGCTTGGAATCGGACTTTATATCGCGTCGCAGATAGTCTATCTATTAGGCGGGCGCATGTGGGTAAAGAGCGAGTTAAAAGCCGGGTCAACGTTTTGTTTTAGTTTGCCCTATAAACCAAAAAAAATTAAGAAAAAATTTGTCGATATTTATAAATTTTAATAAGAAACTATGGACAGGATTCTTCTTATTGATGACGATGAGAGTATAGTCGAAGTGATACGAATGATTTTAGAAGAAGAGAGATATAAGGTATTAAGTTATCCCAACGGTTTGTCTATCGAAGAAAAGGTGCGAGAAGTGAAACCTGACCTTGTGCTTATCGATTATCTTTTGCCCGGGAAAAACGGAGCTGAGATAGTTAAGTGGTTAAGAACTAATCAGCAGACAAAAACAATTCCAATCATCATGATCTCAACAAGCAAGATCTATAAAAAGGAGGCTGAAGAGGCGGGGGTTGACGAATTTTTGGAAAAGCCGTTTGACATGTATGAATTAGTAAACGTCGTGAAGAGATATTCAAAACGTCCTCTTAGTCTTTGATTGTGTAGCCGAATCCACGGATTGAATGAATGAGTTTTTTTCTGAAGCCTTTGTCAATTTTTTTTCGAAGATAGCCTATATAGACGTCAACAACTCTCGTATCTACATCAGAGGATGAAAGCCACAGCCGATTCAAAATCATATCTCGAGAGAGAACCCTGCCTTTATTGTTCATTAAATATTCTAAAAGGCGAAATTCTTGGGGAGTAAGTTTTATTGGTTTGTGGCCGCGCTTAACTTCAAGCGTTTCACTATTTAACTCAAGGTCGGTAATAATATAAGTTCCTCCTCCTTCATTTTTCCTGAGCCTTGCTTTGATTCGTGCAAGAAGTTCGTCTGCATTAAAAGGTTTTGCAACATAGTCGTCTGCGCCAAGGTTTAGTCCTTTGACAATATCTCGTGGTGTGTCTCGAGCGGTTAAGATAATAATTGGAAGCTGAGGATTTTTTTTACGCAGTTCAGAACATAAAAACTCTCCGCTCATATCGGGCAAACCAAGGTCCAAAACAACCAAATCGGGCTCGGATTTTGAAAAAAGCTGTAAGGCCACCGTTGCCGTCCCGGCTGTTTTGACGTAGAAATCGTGCTCCTTAAGATATTCTTTTAGATAATTTTGCATCTCAACATCGTCTTCTATGACGAGTATCTTTTTTAGCATTATGCTATGTATTATAGCGCACTTTTCCTATTATCTCTAGTTTTTTCAACAGCTCGTCGACTGGTTGGTTTGCTATATCTATTCCCTCTTTTTCAATGGAGCGAAGCCCTTGGATGATTCGGCGTGCTTTTAGAGCCTCGTTGACCCAAAGATAATCGATAACAATTGATTTACTCAAGGGCTTGAGAATTTCAATATCAAGAGAAGCAAAAAGGGGGGATGTCTCAACTATCACAAGCTGAATATCTTTTATCAGGACAGTTTCAATGTCTTCTGACAAAAAGAAACGTCTCTTTAACACGTTGACTTGGTTTTCATTAATTACAAGTTCATTTGGAAACAGGTCAAAGGGAAAAACTGAAGAAATTTTATAGAGTACACGCTGGGTTTTTTTTAACAGTTTGTCGATTTTCTTTCTCTCAAATTGGATATTTTTGTCGTGGCTATGAGAATATATTTGCATAAGCGATTTCACTCAACTTATAATCTCTGGCTGTTTTCATTTCTAGACAAATTTTGTAAAGAGTAGATAGAATTGATAGATTATTGAATCTTGCCAAATTTTTTTCATTACCTAGAATAAAAATAATAATTCTTAGGATAGAAAATAACGTTAATAAAACAATATAAAGAGAGTAAGAAAGATGTAAGAATACAGATGGCTAAGTTTAAACTGAAGAGAAGTTAAAACGGGGATTACCATCAAAGCTCCAATTAGAAGTACACCCACGATCCTCATCGCCAAAAGATGTAACAATAGATATTCCAATGGGCCGTGTTGCACCTTTAAGGTGTAGATTATTATTGCTTTTCATTTTTAAAACCGAAGCCAGTCGGCCCAAATTGGGATGGATTTTATTCCTCCAGCGCAAATATTAGCTGCGATGCAGAAGCAATGGATTATTATCAATCTTTTGCCGACGAGGCAGTTGCAAAATTTGAAGTAAGAGGCAATAAGATCGTCGGCAGTGGTATTTCTATTGATGACTCAGGTAGAGCAGAATATTTTGTCGACCTTCAAGATGTGCAGGTAAGTGTCAGCTATTATTTTTCTCAAACACAGGATGGCGCAGTAAATCTTTCTGGAGATTATTCGATAAAAGTTTCAGTAGAAGATGCAAGCTCTTCATGCAGTGGAACCTTTGGCGGAAGCCGCACAGCTCTATGACGGCTGACAAGAAATCAATCTTCATTTGACAACATGTTGTACAATATATTACAATAGTTATCTATGTTAAAAACCTATCTTTATAT
>JACQRR010000016.1 GCA_016206365.1 Candidatus Roizmanbacteria bacterium
GTTCTAACTTGATCCAATTCCCGCAGCATTAGAAACTCTTTCCGAGGAACGAGGAAATAGAGTTTCTTATGTCCTCCAAATATCGCTCCTCAAGACGTCGAGCGAATAGCGAAGAGTTAAGTCTTGAAGTAAGATATGGAGGACAAATTTTCAAAAATTTACAGTAAGATCCTCGTAGCAATCCATTACACCTTAAAGGTGGAAATATTACCATCTCTTCTTCTTTTCCGTTACACCCGTAAACGGTGAAACTGTCGCGGTGAAGATCTACTCCCAAATAATATTCTTTTTCAGTATTAGTTTTTACATCCATCTGTTTCTCACCTCTTTGCTATAAAGCTCTATTTTACTTTACAGGTTAGTGAGAAACATTTTCATGGAATCAGATTCTCACTCTTCAATTATTCAATAATGAAACCCCTTTTTTATTGTGTCTAAAATGAAGCATTAGACGACTGCGATATTATTAACTCCAAGTTAATAACAGGCTTTTCTTGTATTAAAATAATGTTATAATGTCTTATCTTGACAGTCTAAACATTTTTATTTTTTTATATTATCGCAATGAAACTTGCTCATATAATCGAACAACTTATCATAAATTTCGGGGAAGATATAAAAAGAGATGGAGTAGTTGAAACTCCGGCAAAAGTAGAAAGTATGTACATAGAACATTTATCGGGATACAAATATGATCCAAAACAATATTTAAAAAATTTGAAAATGAAACATATAAGGGTTTAATCACTGTTACCAACATTGATTTTTATAGTTTATGCGAACATCATCTTTTACCTTTGTCAGAGGCATTTTGAAAAAAGATCAATATCTCCAGAGTCAATTTTATATGCAGATTTAATTTCATTATGGTGATTACAAAAATAATTGAGTTTGACATGGGTCATAGAATTCCCAATCATAAATCCCAATGCAGAAATTTACATGGTCATAGGTATAAATTAGAGGTTAATTTAGAAGGCGATGTTGAAGAAAAAAAGGAAGAAGTGAGGAAGGAATGGTCTATGATTTTTCTGATTTAAAAACTCTATTAATAGAGCAAGTTCACGCCAAATGCGATCACGCCTTCATGTTTTATAAGAAAGATATTATTATGGCGTCTTTTGCAAAGAAAAATAGTTCACTAAAATTTGTTTTAGTACCTTTCATACCTACTGTTGAAAAGATCGGACAATGGATTCTTGACGTTTTGTCAAAAAAGGTTGATACTTTATCAAATAAAAAATTCTTTTTACGGAGTGTTAAGCTATGGGAAACTCCAACAAGTAGCGCTTTTATAAGTAGAAAAAAAGCCTAAAGTGAAAACTATAAAAAACACAAAGAGAGCTTCAGATTTTAAAGAAAGTATAGTACCTGACAAGTATAAAGATTTTGATAGGCTTCAGATGTATGATGACCAGTTCAAGGTTTCAGGAGATGGAGTATTCTATACTATTCAAGGTGAGGGAATAAGTATGGGGTTACCTTCCTGTTTTCTTCGTTTACATACCTGTAATTTACGCTGTGTTTGGTGTGATACTTGGTATACCTGGAATCAAAACGCAAAAGAATTTTGGACAGAGTTTCAGGATTGGACTATACAAAAGACTAAAGCGAGAATCGAGAAAACATGGAGATGTAAAAATCCTTTAGTTCAAAAGAGATTGGTTATTACCGGTGGAGAACCATTAATCCAAAAGAATAAAATAGATAAGTTAGTCGAATTGATGCCCGGTTGGGCTTTTGAGGTTTAGACAAACGGAACAATAATGCCAACCGCCAAGATGCTTAAAAAATTTCAATTCAACTGTTCACCAAAGCTACAAAATTCACTCAATCCGAAAGCAGCAAGGATAAAAAAAGATGTGTTAATTCGTTTAAATAAGGCAAATACAATGTTTAAATTTGTAGTAACTTCGCCAAAAGATCTCAATGAAATTGAAAATGATTTTATAACACCGTTCTCATTAGATGTTAATAAAGTTGTTGTTATGCCACAAGGTATAACCTCTGAAGAACTGCAGTCTACTATGAAAAAAATAGTTGAAGCAGTCAAAAAAAAGGGCTACCGGTTACTGGGAAGATTACAGTGTGAAATTTGGGGAGGAAGAAGAAGAGTCTAGCATTAAGCTACTTTTTTCCCAAAATAAATTTAACGAATTTTCTAACCTTAACCCCATCCTTTTTTAAAGAGAAATCGTTATAAACACTATAGCGTAAATGATGTTTTTTTACATACGATGGTAATTCTTTTAGTGTTTTCATTACTAATTCTTCAGTCAGTCCTTTTGGAATATAATTTAACCCTACATATGTCAAAAAATTATACATTTTCCTCCAAGTCTCCTTTTGCAGGTAGGATGTTATAAGAACCCCAAAACTTACCATCTCCCCATGCAAAAAGTGCGGCATGTAATTTTCAATACAGTATGTAAAAAAATGCTCTCCGCCTTCTTCAGGACGACTATTACCATAGGTGTTACATAGCTGGACTTCCATAATAAGAGCTCTCAAAATTGCTTCCAAACCTTTTCTGGTACCTTTTTTTATTTCATCTTTTTCTATTAATAGACCTTCTAATATAGTTTCCGCCATTTTGGCAACAGATACGGAATATGTTTCATCCGCTTTCAATTTCTCTTTCCGATTTGCCAGTTTCCAGTCGGATAGTCCTGTATAGATTGATAAAACGTCACCACAACCGCTCAGATGTAGCCGTAAAGGAGTTTTTTTCAAAAGATTAAAATCTATCAAAACACTTTTCGCTCTCAATGATGGTATGTATTTTACGCATCCGTTATAGCGTATTCCGGTACAATCCACAAGAAAAGCATCAGAAGAAATTAATGTTGGTATGATAACCAAAGACAGGTTAAGTTCATGCGCATACATTTTAGCCACATCAGCAACGATTCCACCTCCGACTGCAAAACAAATATCAACTTTGCTTTTTTTAGAAATTAAGAAATCAATATTTTTATTTATTATTTCTTTTTTGGAAGAATCAATATGAAAAACCTCGACAATATTTAGTCCCTTTAAAAAGGACTTACTTGATTTGTATGCTGTTGGACCAGTAAAAAGTAATACTCGTTTATTTTCTTTGAACACTTTAAGATTGACATATTCTATTTCTGGAATATTAGTTATTTTATTTATTTTTTTCATAGGTATTCAAACAGAGAAGCCCGAATTAGACATTCCAAGTTATATAGGGATGAAATAAATCTATATTGCGAAATATTGTTTGATAAAACAATAGGGCTTTTTGTATGGCGATATCCTCTTCCGATCCAGCATTTTTTTCTATTTCATCCTCCTGTTGTTTTAATCCGGCCTGTGTTTCGATTAATCTTCGGTTGGCTCTTTTCATATAGAAATGCATATCTCGATTAAACATGTCTGTACCCTGGTTTAGTTTTCTTTCGATTTCAGACAGAATTGGCACCATTGCATTAAATCCCGGTTCAAATTGAGGGTGAGTAAAAGCCTGATATCCGTAGCTTGATTCAAATTCCGGAGGAACGTCCAGTAAGCGACCTGTAGCTTTCATTTTATTAAAAAGACTTGTGCCTCTTTCCATCATCATATTCGAAACAATATATCCAGAAGCGCCTAATTGCTGTATTTGATCGACATCTTGCCAAATATTTTCGTTTGTATGCCAATCATGACCAATGATAAAAGTAACTGCAATTCTAATACCAGCAGATTGATATTTGTCAATTAAATTTTTAAGATCAACTCCCCGATTTTTTGCATACGGAACGAGCATTGATTCAACACCTACGTTTACGCATGTAACGCATAAATCTCCACCGGTTAATTCCTCTGGAGTAAATTGTCTTAGTATTTTTGATGAAGTTGTTGTAGACAGTTCCACCATAAAGCCCATATCTTTACATCTTTTAAAAACTTCTTTCCAAACCGGGACATCTCCCAATCCTTGCGGATCAGCCAAATTCAATGACATAACAGGTTTGCCGGGAGCTACAGTTTCATGTGCTTGATAAATGGCATTTACTATCTCGTCCGGCGTATGAGGTGTTTCATATTTTCCCTGATATTGTGCGGTGGTGGGACAAAAATCACATGTATATGGACATCCATAACTCGTTATCATAATGCCGTATTTATTTTTTTTAGTAATTCCATCAAAGGTAGTTGAAGTAATTGAACGCGCAGTCGCAATATGAAGCGGATTTCTTATGTTTTCACCAAGTAATGTTCTCATTTCACCGATCTGGTTACCCTGTAAAACATGATCTGCCAATTGTTGTGATTCTTCATATAAAGAACCGACTGCTCCTGCCACAATAGATATTTGCGGGTGTTCTTTGCGGAGATGTGCAGCGATTTCTCTAAAAACGCTATAACCGTTTGAATAAACAGCAAATACTATATTCTGTATGTCAGGCTCCCGTTTAATTAATTCTTCTATATTGTCAATACTCGCTAAAACAGGTAATACATAACCTTCTCGAAGAGTATTTTGCCTCAAAAAATTACCATGAGGATTTTCCGGCAGCCAATTAAACGAAAAGTTGCTCCCTCTCTGCTCCCGTCTTAATTTTGCTATGTGGTGTTCCAGAAATTGAGAATCGTAGAATGGGGAGTGTCCCTGCTCTATGTATCTTCTGCCTACGCGATCAAGATGTTCAAGTTTGCCGGCTTGATCCGTAGTATTATATTCTTTGTATTGTGTTGTCACGTAAGCTATTGGACCTTGTAAGATTCGTTCTGCCATATTATGTATCAATAATTAATTCTGCTAAGTGAATATTATATAAATTTCTTAGGTTATTGTAACTTTTATTTTTACCCCGACTCTTTTAATACGCTGTTCGTATAGGGTAAACCACTCTCATGTCTTTGAATATAAGAAAAAAGGTTGTCTTCTGTAAATCTTATTATTTGTTCTCGCAATAAATCTAGCGAGCCTTCATTAGAAATAAATCCATATCTATCGCCAAATTGATAATCTGCAGCAAATTGAGAAAGCATATATTCTCTAATATCTTTTCCATAGTAGTCTCTAAATTTTTCATTTGGTCTTATGGGATGACTGTCAGGATTAGTTGGATCAAGCCGTTTGTGAGCTCTATCTAAACATGTTTCAATACTTGCATCAAAGTATAGGCAAAAAGCACCTGTTAGAAAATCTGGAGAAAAATGCCTTAACGCTTCTTTGTAATCATCGCGAGCAAATTCAATTATTGTAAGTTGTGCTTGACTTAGTTCTGCAACTTTTTCTAGTCTATTTAGAGTCTCATGGTAAACAGAAGGATCAATAATATCAAAATTGCCATCCTGCCTCGCTTGAAATCTTCCTCGTGTATCCTCCCAAAACATTTCATACAAAATTGGGAAGTCATATAAATGGCATGTAGTTAATCCTCTCCCCTTTGCTTTATTTTCTATAAACCGTGCAGCTGTAGATTTTCCACTACCAGGACGACCAAGAATAAATACTTTTACTCCCATAAATGATTAATTAATAATAGTATAACATACTATAGGTAGTTACACTTAATCATTGAACTTGTCATCACTTTAGCTTTTTGAATCGTTGACAATTAGCAAGGTTCAGATTATACTATCAATACTTTTATGGTGTATGAATTACAACCAAAACTAACGGAACAAGCATCTTTACTTGAAGGTCTTCAAAGAAAAACTACAAATAGTATTGTTTTACTTTATTCTGGCGGAGCAGACAGCACTGTAACAGGATTAAAATTATTAGAAAAAGGGTTTTCTGTCCATCCGGTTTTTTTTAGATACGGTCAAACCGCAGAACAAGCTGAAGAATATATGGCGACTATTGGACCTCCAGAGCTTGGATTCGAAAAAACTCATATTATAGAAATGACAGATCTCATGCTTTCATTAAGTAAGAGTTCTTTATTAGGAGGAAAAGCTAGAGATGATAAGGATGCCTGGGTGCCTGCGAGAAATTCAATTTTTATGCTTTTAGCCGGAGTCTATGCCTATCAGATCGATGCGGATGGAATAGCTGTCGGATACATGCTCGAAGACCAAGGAGTTTTTGGAGACTCAAATATTATGCATCATAAGTTAACTGAACTTTTATTAACTCAAACACTTTCGCGTCCGATGAAGGTCTTTACCCCTCTTATGTCAATGACGAAGTTAGACGTTTTAAGATATTTACTTGACAAAAGATCGCTGCAATTTACCATTTCATGCTGGAACGCAGAACTAGACGGAAAAGTAGTTAAAGCATGTCACGAATGTGCCAACTGCCAAGAGCGTGATGCTCGTTTGCAAGAATTATTAGGAGAAATAAAAGGAGAAATGAATGATAAAGATAGAGAATATCTCAGAACAATAGTGAATATTTAATCAAACAATTAACGCCTTTTATCCTCAATAAAAAAACCCGCCATATATGCCGATCTGCATAACATCATAAATGCCATGGTTGGAATTCCATATTTTGCTAAAACACCATCATAGTACTTTTTTGCTTCATCTGAGATAAATTCTTCTCGCAGTATATCAACAAGTGTCTTTGGATTTAAATTACCTGCTTGTGTTTGACGTTCCCCTACTCCGAATCGATAGGCAGTTTTTAATTCGTGCTCAAAAGAGATCGAATCGTGATACAATAATGCTTCTTCAGCCACATAAACATCTATACCTGCAGCTCTTCTTCTTTGATCAAGATCACCGTCGTCTCCGTATGCCACTGATAGATTATATACGTTTCCTTCGACTCCAATTTTTTCAGTCAGTTCGCTGACTTTTAGCCCTAATCCTGGAGAATACGATTTAGGTTCTCTTTGATTTTCATATTCTCTCGCCTGGGTCACTATTCTGCTTATTGGAGTTCCGTCGCTAAGAAATATGATTCTTGGTTGCACTAATAATTGGCCTTCTTTTAAGGCAGTGTCAATTACTCGTATAGCTCCTTCACCAAAGATTGAATCTACATCCATCATAATAACGTCATCATTGGATGCCGTATTAATTCCAGCTTGTGCAGCGATGCTCCAGTTTCCATACCGATGTGAGGCTACTTTATAACCTTTAACCCGAAGTTCTTCAAGAAAGGGTGCATCATCAGCTGCACTTACCACTATTTCAACATTTTCATCAATTGAGCTTATGCAACGATCCAATCTATTTCGATCTCTACCGCATCTTATTACTATACTCAAATCTAGTGGTCTGCGAAGTAATATATTGGGAACTTCTTTGTTTGAAGTCTGTACTCCTTCAATTGTCATAGTTTTTTATTGCTATTTCAATCTAATCTATTATATAATATTAATGATCAGTCAGATTGTCAGATTACAGATTAATATTCAATTCAAATAGGAGATTTTATTTGTATCGAAGTGATAAATTTATGAAATTTCCTTAACGCATATGACAGGTCGACTATATGAATCGTACACGCCCTTGCAAATTGATCA
>JACQRR010000126.1 GCA_016206365.1 Candidatus Roizmanbacteria bacterium
GACAAAAAGCGGTAAGGCCATAGACTATTATGCAAAAAGGGCTATCGTTCCGTTGACCGAAGACCAGGAAAAAGTGGTTAAAGAAGTTGGCGACAATGCTTATCGCCCATGTTGCGGTAATCCGACTTCTTTTCCTGACTGCAACCACGGCATGGCACTGCTTGGAATATTTGAATTGATGGCAGCCCAAGGCGCAACGCAATCAGAGATGTATGAAGCGGGAAAATACATAAATTCTTATTGGTTCCCTTCCAATGCCTTTGACGCCGCTTTATATTTCAAAAATAAAGAAGGACAAGAATTTAAAGACATCGACGCCAAAAAGTTCTTAAGCAAAGAGGTCTTTTCTGCCCAAGGAGCTCAAGACGTGAAAAAATGGCTTGTCGATAACGGCGTCCAGGAAAAGCCTCCCGCTCAAGGCGGCGGCTGCGGCGTGTAATATAAAAATGATAGAAAAGCGAGAATACCTCTTTCGAGCATTTCAAAGAGCCCGAAGATTTGGGAGGGGAAGTTCTTCAATGCGAGAAAGACGGTATCGAGCTTTTTAAATAGTATTTATTTATGTTTGATTTTTTAAAAAAACTTTTTTCTCAAGAAGGCAAAGTAAAAGATCCCGTCTGTGGTATGCTGGTCGATCCCAAAACAACATCCTATCAAAGTACTTACAAAGAAAAAAAATACTACTTTTGTTCGGAACACTGTAAACAACAATTCGACGCAAACCCCAACCAATTTGTTTAACTTTATAAAACGTGTGCTGGAGGACAGAATCGAACTGTCATCTCAGGTTTTTCAGACCCGCGCCGTCACCAAGTTGGCTACTCCAGCTGAGGTGCGCTCGCTTGGGATCGAACCAAGGACCCTTACTTTATAAGAGTAATGCTCTACCACTGAGCTACGAGCGCTCTACAGCCTTAATTATACTATCTTTCTTCATCAATTTCTGATACTCTTTTTCGCTTATTAAGTCTTTCGAAGATTCAACCCGATCCACAAACATTATTCCTTCCAGGTGATCAAACTCATGCTGGAAAATTCTCGCAACAAAATCTTTGTAAGTTTTTTTCAATCTGGTTCCATCTCGATTCGTAAATTCAACATTGATTGAGTGGTGTCTTGGAATCAATCCTCTAATTCCTGGAATGCTCAAACATCCTTCCCAGTCTTTTTTCTTTTCTTTTGAATATGAAATAATTTTTGGATTAATAACGGCGCTTGGCTTCATCTTAGGCGCTTTTGGATAACGCGGATTCGGATGCGACGCAAGAATAAAAATTCTCAGAGATTTATATACTTGAGGCGCCCCAATCCCAACTCCATCAACATCCATTACGGTAGATATCAAATCGTCGATCAACTTCTGCACTGTAAGACCTTTAACATCTTTTACAGTTTTTGCTTTTTTTCGTAAAACAGTATGGCCTAATTGAGCAATCTGTAACAAATCTCCTCTTCTTTTTGTCACATCTTAAATTTTATAAAACTTGTATATTGCCAAAACAGCATGCGACCGCATGTTGTAAAATCAATATTTATAGTGAGCCAATCCCTTTTCATCAACTATATCAACCGTTTCATCTTTCATAAGGCGTGTCCTCCTATTCTTACTTGAGTGGACCTACCGAGAATTGAACTCGGATCTCTGCAATGCGAATGCAGTATTCTGCCGTTAAACCATAGGCCCATTAGAAATTGTTTCCGAGGAATGAGGAACTACAATTTCTTATGTCCTCCGATAATCGCTCCTCAAGAAGACGAGTGAATAGCGAAGAGTTCAGTCTTGAGGTAAGATTAGGAGGACCTAACCTCTATGTGTCCCCGGGGAGAATCGAACTCCCATCAAAGGCTCCGGAAGCCCTTATTCTATCCGTTGAACTACGGAGACTAATATATCGTTATATCGATATAACGACATTTTCACTTAAGCAAAATTAGCCCTAATATTATAGCAACAACAAGACGGTAATAACCGAAGATTGCTAACGAATTTTTTTGCAGGAATTTAATAAACCACTTGACGATAAGATAAGAAGATACAAATGCGGACAAAAATCCCACAATTAAAAGACTCCAATGATTCGACTCATTAAATATGATTTCTCTCATTTTGTATATATCAAAAAAAGATGCTGCAAATATCGTCGGAATAGAGAGCAGAAATGAATAATATGCCGCCTCACTACGCTTAAATCTTAAAAGCATCATAATAACGATTACCGCGCCAGCTCTCGAAACTCCGGGAACAACAGCAAACGATTGAACTAA
>JACQRR010000127.1 GCA_016206365.1 Candidatus Roizmanbacteria bacterium
GGACAAAGAAAAATGTCAAGATGAAAAACAACATACTTTTTTTGTTAAACTTAGTTTAAGAAAATGCGAAAAATTGTTGTATTTAATTTGATTTCGCTGGATGGGTATTGTGCCGGGCCGAAGGGAGAGATTGATTGGCAGGCTAAAATTATACTAATCGAAACTTACACTTGACAAAAAGTATTACTTTTTGTAATATATAAGCTGCTTATGTTTTACCAACGTAAAATCTATCCTAAATTATTATCACATACAGAAAGTTCACTGGTGACAGTTCTAACCGGCATGAGAAGAACGGGCAAAACGACCTTAGTTAAGCAACTTCTACTCGATATCACAAATAAAAACTCCCTCTATCTTGATCTGCAACGTCCTGATAATCGGGAACTTTTCCAACAAAAAAATTATGACAGTATTCGAGAGGCATTTATTGCCAGAGGACTATCAGACAAAAAAACTATGGTTGTAGTTCTTGATGAGTTACAATTAGCGCCCGAGAGTGTTAGCGCTATTAAATATTTGTCCGATCATCACAGGATTAAATTTGTTGTAACAGGTTCAAGTTCATATTATCTCAAAAATTTATTTTCAGAATCTTTAGCGGGGAGAAAAAAAGTATTTGAGTTATATCCATTGGACTTTGGAGAATTTCTCAACTTTAAAAAAATATCATTTTCGCAGGTAAATTGGAAGAAAGGTTCGTTTCAGATTCATGAATACAATCGTATTTCATCTTATTATGAAGAGTACATTCGGTTTGGCGGGTTTCCTCAAGTTGTACTTTCTCTCTCGGCTCTTGAGAAGCGTGATATTTTATCAGACATAATGTCGTCCTATGTAAATATTGATATACGCTCTTTGGCAGATTTTTCTGACGAACGAAATTTATATTCTCTAGCAAAACTGTTGGCAGGCAGAGTGGGCAGTAGAGTTGAGTATAGCAAGCTTTCAAGACTGACAGGTTTATCCCGCCCAACTGTAGCAAACTATATTTCTTTTTTTGAGAAGACTTATTTGATTAAGACAATTTCGGTTTATACAAAAAGTGTTGACCGTGAGATTGTAAAGGCCCGAAAACTTTACTTTTGTGATACAGGTCTAGCCAATACTTTGGCAGAGCTATCAAGCGGAGCACAATTTGAAAATACTCTTGTTAACCAGTTGGCTCATCATTATGCTCTTCAGTACTATGCCTTAAAAAGCGGTCAGGAGATTGATTTTGTTTTAGGACAGGGGGTTGCTATAGAAGCGAAGGAGACTCCGACTAAAGCAGATCTTTCCTACTTAAAACGTTTAGCTAAAACTGCTGGAATAGCTGAAGTACGACTGGTCGGTAGGAATCGCTCACCAAAGTTTAATGATTATGCTTGGGCAGGATCTATTGTATAGGGTTTTGAGATTGATTGACACAATGTGGATGAGGAGTTTAATAAATTTGCGTATTTTTAAATTTTTGCCATAATTAAGATGATGCGGCGAAAAAGAAATCTACTAATTCCTTTGCTAATTCTGCTAGTGTTGTTAGGTAGTGTAGCGGTTTTTCTCCTAGCAAAAGGCAAATTTCAAAAACAAAAATCAAGCCTCGGAGAGCAGATCTACGAACAGGTTAAAAATCCAATTTCTGGCAAGATTCCAGAGGTCAACCCATTTGGCAAAGTAAATCCCTTTAAAGGGGTGTATAAAAATCCATTTGAATAATGAAACTTAATAAACTAACTATTTTGTTGGGAACATTAATATTATTATTGTCAGGGATCTATATGCGTACAAAAGTTTTGGCTGCAAGCCAAGGGTTATCTGAGGAAGAGATCACCAAGCAATATGGTATTACATTCCCTGTAGGTGAACTTGGTAACTGTACAACTATAGCTGAATGTGGCTCCTACTGTAGAAAAGACGGGAACCTTCCCTCCTGTATGGAATTTGTGAAAAAGCATAGCATCGTCAAAGAAGACGTCTTGTCATTTAGCATCTCCGAGCTTGGTGGTTGTCAGATGGGAACAGACTGCCGCAATTTTTGCAACCGGCCGGAAAATATTACCCCGTGTATTGATTTTGCCGATAAATACGACCTTCTTTCTACCAGCAATATCGAAATCGCGCGCAAATTTACAGCCGCGGTTGGTGACGGAGGGCCAGGAGGATGCAGAACTCTTGAGCAGTGCGAGCGCTACTGTGACGATAGCAC
>JACQRR010000129.1 GCA_016206365.1 Candidatus Roizmanbacteria bacterium
AGTAAGCGAGATGATGACTCCTAAAAGGCTGGCAAAAATAATTTCTCTCTCTCTTTTTAGTTTAAGTTTTTTTGAAATGCCTAAAAAAACGCCGATGATGAGAAAAACTTCAAGAAATTCACGGAGTGAAATTACTAAAGTTGTAAGCATGATACAATAATACCTTATGTATGACCAACGTGTCAAGAAATTAAGAGATGCACTTTTGGAAAAAGGTATTGATTCGCTATTGATTTCGAATTTCTACAATATTCTTTATTTAACTGGGTTTAAAACATTGACTAAAGATGAAAGAGAAGCTTTTGTTCTTGTTACAAAGAATAAAATATATCTTTTTTCTGACGAAAGGTATGTTACTAAAAATTTCCAATTTCCTCCCGATTCAATCGGGATTCAATTTCGATTGATTGAACCCCAGAAAGGATTAATTTCTCATCTTCGAGACATACTTAAGGATGAACAAATAAAAATTCTAGGATTTGAGGCGGAAGACCTTCGATTTTATGAATATCAGAAGCTAAGAGAAACGTTGAAAAATGTAGAGCCTTTTCCTACAAGTAAATTAATCGTAAAGATTCGTGAGATAAAAGACGCAGAAGAAATAGTTTGCATCCAGAAGGCGTGTGAGATTGGCGATCAGTGCCTCACTGAAATTACAAAGACTATTAAGTTGGAGACGACAGAAAAAGAGGTCGCTTTTAAAATCGAGATGTGGTTAAGAGAAAAAGGTTACAATTTGGCTTTTGACCCGATAGTCGCTATAGATAGCAACTCGGCTGTGGCTCACTATAATACTAAAGACGGGCAAGGATCGGTCAAAGTTGGGTCAGTTATCCTTGTTGATTTTGGGGTGAAATATAAAGATTATCTCTCGGATATTACTCGGATGATTTTTTTTGGACAACCAGCTGATGAGGTTAGACGAACCTACGATATTTTGTTAGAGGGGCAAGAGAAGACGATTGAGAAACTTGCTAATTTTGACTCGCTTAAGGATGCCGATAATTTTTGCCGAAAACTGATCACCGAAAACCGACTACCGAACTACCCCCATTCTACAGGTCATGGAGTCGGCCTTGAGATTCATGAATACCCCAAAGTTTCTTTCAATTCGCCTGATCGAAAAATCTTAAATCAAGTTTTTACCATCGAACCGGGCGTATATTTCCCCGGAAAAATGGGGATGAGGATTGAGGATACAGTTGTCATTGGAAAAGATTTAAAAGCGGAAATTTTGACAAAATTTCCAAAAGTTCCCTTAATTATTTAATCATAATTTCAAAATCTAATTTATTCAGATTCTGTCACTCGTGATCCCTTCTCTCCTGCGAGGCTCTGCTATGAAAGCCGCAATCCGCTTCTCGGAGAGTCACCTCACTCGTGACATCTACTTTTTCACTTCTGCCACCTACCAGAAATTAATATAAGTCGTGAATTAATTTTGTTATTTGAGGTTTGAATTTTCTTGCCATTTAGAGTAAATTCTTAATATGGATCCGCAAAATAATCAAATACTTTCGAGTAATTCTCAAACCCAGCCTGAAGAGTTTAGAAAGATGATCGAGGTGGAGGTGTTAAAAATTATCAAAGATTTGGCAGAAAAAGGTCAGACTAGTCAAGAACGCATCCAGGAAATAGCCCGATTGGCGCTTGATCTGATAAAACCTGACATGAATCTTGAGGAGTTATACAGTAATGCGGTCAAACTAGACGATCGGCATTCAGAGCTTGCGCCCATTGTTTTTAAGGTGATGAAGGAGTATGAAGAGACTTATGAAAAAAAAGCCCTCGTTCATGTTAGTCAACTTGTCAAATCGGGTCATTACGAAAAGGCTCAGGATATGGTTAAAAAAGTATTACAATTTAAAGCATTAGGCAATAATTAATTTATCACGATTATTATGACAGCAACAAGCGGAGAACAAAGACAAGCGCCTCAGCCAGCAGCAACACAAGCCGAAAGTAGACCAGCCTTAGGGACACCCGAGAGCCCACAGGCGGCTGCGGCGTCGCCAATTTTGGCTCCCGAAGCCCAAACTACCATAGTTAACGCTGCTACGGCAGGAATAGACGGTGATCAGAGAAGAGCGCTTATCTTGATTAGAGATATGGTAGGAAGCCGAGTTGCTGAGAGGAGTGGAAAACGTCCAACTCAGGGTTTAGAACAACAACTTAAAGTACTTAAGGAAAGTAAAAATCCCCAAGACCAAGCCTTAGCTCTTGATTTCGAAATTGCTCAAAAGCAGTATGAATTGGCTGAAATAGACAGAGCAATTACGCTATATCAAAATGAAATTGCTAAACCAGATTTACCTGCTGGGGAAAAGCAGAAATACGGAGGGGCAATAGAACAGTTACAAGCAGAAAGAGATGGAGTAAAAGACGGTACGACCGGCGTGGTAAAACAAAAAGGAGTAGCCCAAACGATTCAAGATTTGAGCTCGGAGCGGCAGAAAATTCCGGGGAGTCTAGCAAACTCTTTTCAAGAATTGGCGACGATGTTTGGAGCCTCTGATCAAGAAGCGGGCTCTAACCCGTTGCAATCTATAATGACCGCCTTGGGATCGGTTAAGGCAGATAAAAAAGCTGAAGCAGCCTTATTAAAGCAGTTAGGTGAAAAAGGAGTTCCGAAAGATGAGCAACACGTCATCTCCGATACGCTTCGTCTTATGAGGGGAGAGAAGACCACCCTTAGGAAAACAGGAGAGTTCGTCGGAAAAGCCTCATTGTATGCCGCAGCTTTTGGACTTCTTATGGCTTGGATTGGTTCGAGAAAAAGAGAAGGTCAGGCAATGGGATAAAGTCTCTTGACATATGGATAAATATTTTGTTAGATTAAATTAATCGGGTATTTTTAAAAATACAAATAATTTTGCTATAATATGATCGAGATGACAGTAGAAACAGTTGCTCCAACACCTAGTGAGGCAGCTCCTAAACAAGAATATACAAAGGAGCAAGTGCTTAAGGCATTTAGTGATGGCTTAGCAGTCTATGAAAAAATTATAGGTCCTCTTAAAGAAAAACAAGCTAAATATGAAGTTGATCCCTCAAAAAATCCTCCCCTTGATGACGAAGAAAAGCGCAAATTAGCTGATTTTAATATCTGTATAGATGGTGATAAAAATGCAACTGGAGATGGTAAGCAGATTGGTGTCGAATCGTCGTTTAACGGAAAGAGCTTTATGAGTAGGGAAGGAATACCGGTTGAGGGGATGATTAAAACTTTAAAAGAAGAGATAAAAAGAAAAGAAGATGCCATGAATAATCTTGAACAAGGAGTTCAGCTAAAAATAATCCATGAGATTTTAGATCTAAAAAGAACTTTAAAAACGATCGAAGATAATAGCGTATCGTATGCTGAGGCTAGAGAAAGAGATGGCTTCAAGGACCCGGATTTTTTTGAAGCAAGAAAAAAAGCCGAAGCATTTTTTAGATTCGAAGATCCATTAAGGCAGTCGGGTAACGATGGTGAAGACTACAAACAGGCTGGAGAAGCATTAGAGAGAAGAAGAGAGTTGGTTGTTCCGGCAGAGGCTGTAAAAACAGAGCCACCTGAGGAATTACCAGGGGAAAAATTACCTCAGCCAACCAGACAGGAGCCTCCTCCTCCACCAGAACTGTCCGAACAAGACTGGCAAAGGATTATGACTGAAGGACTTTCTCGTCCAGATGTTACTCTACCTTCAGCCAGACCACCTCAAGCCGCAGAACGTCCACCAGAAGAACAACTATCTCCTCCATCTCGATCAGAATCCCCCGAAGACATCGATTCCTCCCACCTTGAATCCCGCTTTGTTGCCGAGAGATTCTATCAGGACAATATTGACAGTCCAGAAGCTAAGGTAAGCGAACTTGAAGAAGCAAGAAAGAATAAAAAAGAAGGTAAGCTCTATG
>JACQRR010000130.1 GCA_016206365.1 Candidatus Roizmanbacteria bacterium
TCGTCAGCGTGATATTTTTTTGGTTGTTAGCCCTTTTCTCCAAAGAGACAGCGCTTTTTTGGATACCAGCTCTTATCTTTTTATGGGAGTGGGGCAAAGGTTTTGAAAAGTTGCTGCAACAGACTTGGTATATTGTAGCGCTTTTTCTCATTGGTGGGCTCTACGGTATCCTTCGCTTGCAGGCAGTACCAGAATTCTGGCGTAAACATGTGCAGGATTTAAGTTTTAGCGAGGCGTTAGGGACGCGACTGTCGGTATTTCTCTTTAGACTTATTGATGTAGTAAGTCCCTTTAAACCAAACTTTAGTGACGCCACTCCAATTGTGAATATGACATCGTGGAAGCCGTGGTTAGCTATTTTTATATTCTTAGCTTGTGTATTTATTGTTTACCGGAGTAAAAAAAAACCAATTGTGAGTCGGGTGTTGTTTTTTATCTTCATTACATTATTGCCTGCCCTATCAATTCTTCCTTTGCCTAGGTTTAGCTCGCCTCACTACAGTTTTATTGCCGCGCCGGCAGCAGGAATAGCCGCTGTTTTGATCGGAAGGAAGGTTATGAGCAGTATTGGATCGACAGGAAAGGCCATTTTTATTTTACTTATAACCGTCTGGGTTTCTTTTATGGCAGTGAGCACTTTTAATGCAGGATTTCAATTCAAAAATGATCTAACACTATTTGGCTTCGAGATAAAACGGGATGATAATTTTCGTGAAGGGCATTTTTATCTAGGAGATTATTACCTGCGTCGGGGAAATTACCAATTAGCTGCAGAACATCTGGAAGATTCATTGAGACAAAGGCCAGACGTAATTGCCTTTGTCGATCGCCCTGCAGCTATGATAAACCTTGCCGGGACATATCTTTCTTTGCGAAAAATAGACGAGGCTCAGAAACTTTTGAGAGAGGTGGCAGAAAAAAATACTGAAAGTAACCGTTTAAGATCTATTTATAATCTGGCGGTAATCGCAGACAGAAAAGGAGCATATCAGGAGATAGTTAATCTTCTAGATGATGATATAAATCAATGGCAACAACCCGAACCCTTGCTGCTTCTTGTCAAGGGTCTGGTGAAAACAGGGAGAGAAGATGAAGCAGAACAGATCCTTACTAATAATTTGTTTATAAAAGATGATAAAAAACGTCAAGAGATTCTTCTAAAATTTCGCTAATCAGTTAAGTTTTAACATTCCGCGAGTGCAGGGGTTGTTATTTATATGCTCCTTGGCGGTGGATTATTGAGATGATCCAGATTTCTTGTTGTTTTTCATTAATGAAATAAATAATTCTATACGGCCAGGCTTTGAGAGATCTTGTTTCTTTGTATTCACCGGATAGTTTTTTTCCTGCAGGAGGCTCTCCGCTTAGAAGGATAAACTTTTTATTAATTTTTTCTGTTTCAGACTTTGGTAATTTTCTGTACTGTTTTTGCGCCTCTTTAGTCAAAAATATTTGCATGGATGAGGAGTACTATTTGAGCAATTTGTTTAGCGCAATACCCTGACGTTTTTTAGCTTGTTTTAGTCCTCTTTTTATGCTTTCTTTCGCTCCAGGTATTGCTAGAATTTCGGCAGTCTCCTCCAAAGACTCTAGCTCCTCGAGGCTTAAGACAACGGCCTTGGGTTTACCAGACACAGAGATGACAAATCTTTTCATGTAGTTACCAACTTCGTCGATGAATCGAGGCAAATTGTTTCTGAATTGTGAGATCGCTATAATATTCATATTTATTAATGTACAATATATTGTACAAAATGTCAAGAGCAAAAGATAGAAAAAAAGGAAATGCTATAATAGGAAAATGTTAAAAATCGGAATAGTTGGTTTGCCAAACGCTGGTAAGTCAACTCTTTTTAATGCATTAGTCACTAAACCAAAAGCAGGAGTGGCGGCACATCCTTTTACGACGATTGATAAAAATATTGGCGTCGTTGAGGTGCCCGACGAGACATTATTTGAACTGGCAAAAATTGAAAATATCGGAAAAGTAACTCCGGCAACGATAACTTTTGTCGATATTGCAGGTCTTATCAAAGGCGCCCATCAGGGGGAAGGGTTGGGGAATCAATTTTTGCACTATATTCGGGAGGTTGATCTTATCTTGCACGTTGTGAGGTTTTTTAAAAATGAAAGCGTTCCGCATGTCCACTCGAAGATCGATCCAGAAGATGATGTTGCAATAGTCAATGAGGAGCTGCTTTTAGCCGATTTACAAACTTTGGAAAAAAGATTAGACAGAGAAAAAACTACACCAGAGGAACGAGCAGTTTTAAAGATAGTCATCGATAAATTAAATCAAGGCGTTCCGGCGTCTGAAATAAAATTGGAAGATAAAGATATGGCTTTCATAAAGACGCTGAATCTTTTGACCCTAAAAAAGCAATTATTGCTGGCTAACATCGATGAGGACGAAATGACGCAACCTGCCAAAAAAATTAACGGGAGCGAAGTCTTATCAATAAGCGCAAGATTTGAAGCGGATCTTAATGAATACAAATGGGTAGAGCAGCAAAAGATTTTAAAAGACCTCGGGCTCAAAAATACAGCCAAAGAGCAGGTTATAAAAGCAACTTATCAGGCTTTGGATAATATCACATTCTATACA
>JACQRR010000131.1 GCA_016206365.1 Candidatus Roizmanbacteria bacterium
AGCTAAATGAACGCGCTTACGATAAAGATTCCCCTTGGTTTTATTGTGATTGGGGCGCGCGTGCAAGTTACAGCAATACAGCCTGGCTAAAAACAAATGAGGTGGCTGATATTGTGAATTCTATTCTTCTGGCCAGAGCTGATTCTTCAACCGGCGATCACCTTTATCAAACAGATAAATCTCATCCCTATGGTGGTGAGGTGTGGAATGAAGACAGAGTTAAACAGGAATTAAGAAGTAAAGGAATTACTCCATTTAACAATATTTCTGATGTAGGCGTCGGAGCTGACTTTAACGGAGGTTCGACTTCCTCAATTAATTTTTCAGGAGATGCTGGGTCGCAATCAATAAGCGGCGGCGAGTTTAAAAACTGGTTTAATTTACGAGCGCCTGCAAATATACAAATCGTTGGCCCGTTGTATAATGTAGAAAAGAGATAACACCTCGCGCCATCCTGAACTCGTTTCAGGATCTGATATGTCATTCCCGCGAAAGCGGGAATCCAGAATTAAAAATTATATAGATTCCGCATCAAGTGCGGAATGACAAGAAAAATTATGAATAAGCCTAAAATCACAAAAGAAATGCTTGATAAGTTAACTAAAGAGCAGGTTGACATTTGTTTTTATAAGGGAACAGAACCTCCTTTTACAGGAAAGTATTTAGATAATAAAGAAAAAGGGATATATTATTGCGTGGTTTGCAACAGTCCCTTGTTTTCTTCGGAATCAAAATTTGTATCAGGTTCAGGATGGCCAAGTTTTCATAATATAATTAACAAAGGAAGCGTCAAATACGAAGAAGATCTTAGTCATGGAATGTATAGGATTGAAGTCCTTTGTGGTAAGTGTGGAGCACACTTAGGTCATATGTTTCATGACGACCCTTCAGATAAAAGAAGTTTTCATTACTGCATAAATTCGCTTGCTCTAGATTTTAAACCAGTTGATAAATAAGTATTCAAAGATTAAATCTTCCTGGATAATTTGTGATTAAGCCGTTAACACCCATTGTTTTCATACGGTTAAAAGTTTCATCATAATCTAAAACCCAGGCGTCTAAAAACAACTTTTTTGTTTTTGCAAGATTAATTAGAGAAGGAGATATATAATCATAGGCGATGCTTGCCCCATTAGCTCCGGCGCTTTCGATTAGTTCGATAAATTTAACAGACGATAAACCAACCATCATAATTATTGCTGTTAAAACGTTAGGATGCATTTGTTTTACTTTTTTTACTGCTTCTAACCAAAAAGAATGAATAATAATATTTGGAATAATTGATGATGTTTGAGAGATAAATTTATTTAGCTCATTTGTGGTTTCTTCAACAACTTCCCAAGACTCACCTTTTATTTCAATGATTAATTTTTTCTTGTAAGCAAAAACCAAGTCAACAACTTCTTTTAGTGAAGGAATCTTTTCTTTATCTCCCGCGTTCAATTGTTTTAGTTCGCTTGAAGTAAAGTCTTTAACCCAACCGTGTCCGTTAGTAGTTCTGTTTAATGTATTATCATGAATAACAACTATTTTTTTATCTTTACTCAAATGAATATCGCACTCAACGACTTGGATATTGCTTTCGCAGCCAATTTTAAAAGCTTTTAAGGTATTTTCAGGAACTAAACCCATTGCTCCACGATGGCCTACAATATACTGATTCATAGTGAACTATTATATTATACATTTTTTTTAAAGAAGTAATAAAACCGGCCTTCGCTACTGTATAAACTCAGTTGCTTTAGATTTTAAAAAGTCGAAAATAAAAGTTTATCGTCTTACGGGAAACCAGATGTAGCCGTCAGAGAAATCTTTGCCGCAAACTTCTTCTACAGTTTCTCCTGATGAAATCAAGTCGCACATTAAAGGACTACAGGTAGAAAGGGTTTTTGCTTGACAAGTTTCTTTAGTTTTAAAGTACCCATTCCTTTCAAGGTTGAAAATATTTATGTATGTAAAAATGGCAACATAGGCAATAATACCGACAATTAAAACTACCATCAATAGTCCTAAAATAGTTTGTGGTGTTCGCATGAGTCTCTCTATCTTGAATATTTGCCCATTAATTCCCCTTGGTCAACTATGTGGTTTTTCATCGCGTTTTCGAGCTCTCCTCTTTTTGCTCCTTGGGGAAGATCGAGTTTAGTGTCTAGAGCGTAGATTCTAAAGAAATAGCGATGAGTTCCTGATGGTGGACAAGGGCCGCCGTATTCAAGCTTGCCAAAATCATTGATTCCTAGAACTGTATTGGCAGGGACAGAGTTTTCGGATATTTCTTTAGTTGCGGGTTCGATATTCCAGACCAACCAGTGGTTCCAATTGCCAACAGGCGCATCTGGATCGTCGACGATCAAGGCTAAACTTTTAGCTTCTGCTGGGATACTCGCAATGGTAAGAGGCGGGTTTATATTCTCGCCATCGCAGGTGTATTTTTTTGGAATTATTTCGCCATTTTTAAAGGCGGCGCTTGCTACTTTTATCATATTAGTTTTTGTTGGCGTAGAATTTATAATGGTGAGTTTACTGGTTGGCTTTTGCGCAAGGAAAAAAACTAAAAGAAGAATAAGAACCCCTCCGAAGATAAAAATCCAAAGTTTATTCATCAGTTAAATTTTACCATATTTTCGCCTTGACTAATTTTTGATCAACGATTATGATGATAGGGTTGTTTTTAAAAACATATGGCAGTTACTCTTATTGACAAAGACACATTTCAAAAAGAAGTTTTAGAGGATAAAGGTGTAGTTTTTATCGACTATTACGCAACGTGGTGTGCGCCCTGCAGAGTTACCTCTCCTATTATTGAAGAACTTTCAAACGAGATGAAAAATATAAAATTTTTAAAAGTGGACGTAGATAAAAATCCTGAGCTTGCTCAACAATATTCGATATTCTCCATCCCAACATTTATAATCTTCAAAGACGGAAAACTTGCCTCTCAATTTGTCGGAGCGATGGGGAAAGAGGGATTCCTTAATGAGATAAAAAAAGTAACAGATTAATTACTTATAACTCGAATTACTTTTCCGTGTACGACCTTCAACGCAAGGTGAACTTGTTTCAGAAGATATAAAGCCAGCGTTGCCAGCCAGCGAATAGATGAGGTGATTGGTTGGTGGAGTCCGGCGATTATTTTGTCATCGGTGATGGGGAGTTTGATATTTTGATAGCTCGGGAATTGAGTAGTTGTGGCCGGCTGCAATCCCATCTTTTGCAAATCTGGAGGTAGCTTTATAGTCTCTGCCCGAGGTTGAACGAATGGTTTTACTTCTTCTTCCGGTTGATGTTCGACAGCTTCTTTAATCTCATATTTTTCTGCTCTAGCGGGAATGGGTTCGGCTTCTTTTGGTTTGCCAACCGGCGTTATTTTTTTGAGTTTTTTGATAAGATAATCTATCTTAGTGAAGTTTTGTTGAGCCATACTTTCATTTTAACAAAACAAATTCTTAACAGTTGAATTTAAAATTACACAGTTGACCGTCTGGTAAACTTCCATTACAAACTTTTGTTCTTTGATCTTGGGGAACTTGGTTTTCGTCAGCATAAGCTTTATTACAATTGGGGCAGTGATAGTGACCGTCATTTTCTTTTCCACACTGTCCGCAGGAATTTTCTTCATGGTTGCCGCCAGATGAGAAAAGGTCATTTAGTGTAGAAAATTTATTCAATATATTTGAAGTTTGTATGCCACTTGAAGAACTTACTGTGCTACCGCAACTTCCTGCAACAACTGGCGGAGTACGGTCTTGATAGTGAATAATCATTTGCTGTAAGGATACGCCTGTTGGCTGTAAAGAAGTAGTTAATTCGGCTTCAAGTAATTTATGTTTTAAATCTAATGCATACATTTCTATTGCTTGGATGGCTTTTAAAAGAAGAGCTTTTGGCTGTCCTTGACTAACAAGATTTATAAATTCATCAATTTGAGGTTTGAGCAAAGGAACAATTTCTTTAAAGAGTGCGTCACTGTGATTTATAGTTGTTAAATTGAAACTGTAGACTAGCACGTTTTCCGGTTCATCCCAAAAATTTGTTGCCACTATTGGATCAGCTAAAAAATTTTCTGCTTTATCAATTTTAACTTCATGTCCTGTTAAGAAAGTCAGCGCCGAGTTAAATTGATCAATCGTTGGCTGCTCTACTCTCACAGCAGTCATGGATAGATGTTTTTCTCTGGTGTACGGATTAATTTGGTCGACTGTTCCTAAGAAGACAAATCCATAATCGCCATACCCGTCTAACTCAGGTCCGGGAGGACTCATCCAAATAACCTTGTCCCCTACTCCTGCGTTTTTCAACCGGCGGTCTAACTCCATTAAACCTTTCAATTCTGCTTCTTCTCTATCGATATTTTTTCCTTCAGCCAACCTTCTTTCTATCGCTCTTTGAGCTTTAGCAACCATTGGTTCTCTATCGTCTATAGGCAAAAGATGGATTTCTCCATCTTCGGCTACTCCAAATAAAAGTTCATATTCGTATTTTTGCACCTGAAAACGATATTCGCCTAAATAAGATTCAATATCCTTTCTTAAAGAATTGGGGTTTACTTTTGGAGTATACTCTGGACGAAAAGCGTCATAACCTAATGGAACTTGGGGGTCAAATGTGGAAGCTTTACTTAACTCTACTTGAGAAATCATAAATTTCCCTGCACGGGGTTAAAAGGTTTGGGCAGTTCCGGACTTTACCCCACTTCGCTCTTACGAGCTCCGTTGGGGGTGAACCGTTGCGGCACAGTCTAGGAATTACACCTAAGTTCCTGCGATCCAAACCTAAAAATTTTTAAATGAACGCTAATTAAGATACTCCTTTCTTTTTTAAAAATCAATAGCTTGCTATAATACTTGTCATGAAGATAAAATTCAT